>JANXQZ010000329.1 GCA_025353235.1 Bryobacterales bacterium | reverse complement strand
GCAATGGGATGCATAGCGAGCCTGTCGGGTCGGGTTTCGTGCACTACCCGGACCGCGCCCCAACTCACGGTCTAGCGTTGACCCATGGCGCAGGGTCCAACTGCAACGCGCCTCTTTTGCTGGCCGTCGCTCAGGCGTTTGCCGAGGCGGGCGTCCTCGTTTATCGCTACGATCTTCCGTTCCGGCGCAAGCGTGCCAGCGGGCCGCCTTTCCCGGCCATGGCTGCCGCGGATCGCGACGGCGTTCGCGAGGCAGTGCGTCAAGTTCGAGCGCTGGTGTCGGGCCGGGTCTTAGCGGGCGGACACTCTTACGGGGGAAGGCAAACGACGATGGCCGCTGCCGAAGACGAGCGTTTGGCGGATGGACTGCTCTTGCTCTCTTATCCGTTGCACCCGCCAGACAAGCCTACACAGTTGCGAACGGGGCACTTCCCTGGCCTGCGCACGCGAGCGCTGTTTGTGCATGGGGGGAAGGATCCATTCGGATCGTTAGAGGAGATGCGCGAGGCGCTCAAAGAAGTGCCTGGGGATTCGGAACTGTTCTGTGTGGAAAAAGCGGGACATGATCTAGGAAGGAAACCGGAACAACTGGCGGGTCAGATTGTGGAGCGAGCCTCCCGATTCCTCGTGAGCTAGCAGAGAAGTTAAAGACAGCTTGGTTGTTGACTTTCAAATTTGTCCCTGAGATGATGGATCATATTGATTCCGGACGTTGATCCTGAAACTGGTGCTCTTCCGCCGGGAGATTATGAAGCGAGTCTGATCGAGATTACAAATAAGCTCGGGTTTTCTCCTCGACGGAGATGGTTGCTCAAAGGGTTACGTGAAGCTCTTAGGGCGTTTCGCGGCGCAGGCATCCAGGAGATTTACATCGATGGCAGCTTCTGCTCGGAGAAGCCTGATCCGGGGGATATTGACGGCTACTGGGTGGAGCCAGATCACGATGTCTATGAACGCCTCGACCCTTACTGGACTGATTTCAACCCGATCTTTGCCCCCAACATGCGAAGGTTTAAATGCCGGATGTGGGTGGATCATGGACTGGAGTTCTTCAGTCACCCGGCCATGCACGCATCAGGAGACGTGGGGTTCCCGGATTTTTTCCGCCAGGACCGAGATGGCCGACCAAGAGGAGTGATTCAGATCAAAGGTAATGCCGATGATTAAGAGCGACGCACAACGAGAACGCACAATCGTCCAAATCGACGGATTCCGACAAGCTTTGGCCAAAGTTCAAAGGGAGACCTCAGGCAAGCGCGCTCACATTCTGGCGGGGAGCTATCAAACCATGATCGGAGGCCTCCAGGACCAAATTCGGGAGTACGATGAACTTAAGCGTGGCGAGCTCGTCATCCCTGAAGTGGAGCGACTCGACGATGTCGCTCCGTTTATCACCCGTATTCGGATCGCGAAAGGAATCTCACAAACAGAATTAGGTAGGCGCTTAGGCGTTAGCAAGCAGGTGATTAGCCGTTACGAAGACAGCGATTACCAGACTGTGAGCATGGCAAAACTACAGGAGATCCTCGATGCGATTGGGGCAAAAGCCCTGATAATGCTCAGAGCGTGATGAGCGAGCCTGGATCAAAGCTGCCGCAAAGCCTGCTCCAACGCCTCCACAAAAAAGTACTCGCCCCACATCACCGATTCATCAACGCCCAATTCCTTATGAACGTGATACACGCCGCCCTTTAAAATCCCTTCCCACTTCTTATCGGACTTGCCCAAATGTTTCTGGCACAAGCTTCGCAATATGACCAGAGCAGTCGACCAATACAGATGGCCCTTCATCGGATTCACCAGCCTGCACAATCTCAGCAGACCCGACGCAGCGATCGCAGCCGCCGACGTGTCCAACAACGCTCTGTTCTCCGCAGTGAAATCCCACGGCGGCACACCATCCGACCCCGTATGAGTGATGTAGTAATCGGCACAAGCCTGCGCAGTTTCGAGAAACCTCGGATCGCGGCTGTATTCATAACACGCCGCAAATCCATAGAGA
>JANXQZ010000266.1 GCA_025353235.1 Bryobacterales bacterium | reverse complement strand
GTACCATATTTATCGGGTGAAGAAGATGCTGCAATCGCGCGGGGTGAAGGTGTATGGGTCGCCGCGTCCGTCAGTGCCGCCTGAAGGGTGGCGCGAGAAGTGGCTGTACTTTCGGCAGTCGATCGGCTATGCGTTGTGGCGAGTGGGCGTCACTATATAGGGCCGCAAGCAGATCCAATGTGCCGATTGTTAATCTGCAGCCGATTGTTAATCGGCTCTCCGCGTTGGTATCTAGTATGGGCCGATTGACAATCGGCCGCAGATTAACAATCTGCCCTACTATTCGCGCAGCCTAGCTGCATGGTCTGCAGCCGATTGTTAGTTCGTCTTTCGAGCTTCGCAAGGCGGAGCCAAGCCCACGGTTCGAGGCATTGACGACGCATCCGAGGGCGCAGGCATCGTCTTAACCGAGAACCATTCAGGATGATCGATGCGCATCTCCGTCAGCGGGACGGAGCAAACCGGGCGGCGATGCACTTCGAGAGTTCGAGCGCCTTGTGTGTCACCTTTGAGCACGCGCCCGATTGCGCTTTGCATCGCCGGTGGAAGAGATTGAGCGATCAGCATTCCAACAAACATTGCAGTCAACATGGCACCTTATACTCTACTACTCGCGGCGGGTAAGCTTGAGGCCCGAGTCGTCCTGCTTCGTTTCTTCGTTGACGATCTGCAAGCGAGCTTCTTGGGCGCTGACGAATTTTACACGATACTTGTTGTTTGGTCCCAGTTCCTGGCTGCCGTGGATCTTGTGGTGAATCGTCTCGAAGGTCAACACACGCCCGTCTAGTTTTGGCGTAAGCAACTCCACCGTTGTTTTCTCGCCAAGATGCCATTTGCCATCGGCGTTGCGAGTTTGGAAGTAGAATCCAATGGCTCCGCTGACTCCGGCGTCAGTGTCTCGTAGCGTAAGCTCCACAGCAGGAAGGTCGTTTGTTCTTCCTTCCCACGTCCCCGTAATACCAGACTTGTCAGCGGCAGCGGCAGTTACGGTCAGCACCAAAACGGTTGCCAGAGTACAAATTGCTTGCATCGAATCCACCCCAGCTACATTACAGCAAGCTGCCCCGCTTTCAATTCGACTTCTTACGGAACTTCCTGGATTATTCTTCGTCTGAACACCACATGGACACAATGTGGCGCGACCTGCGCTATGCCCTCCGGGGTTTGCGTAGCCAGCCCGGTTTCACTGTGCTTGCGATCCTCGCGCTCGGCTTAGGCATTAGCGCGGCAACTTCGATCTTCAGCGTCGTCTACAACGTCCTTCTGAATCCCTGGCCGTATCGCGATGGAAATCGAATCGTGCTGGTGGAGATCCACGACACCAAACAATCCCAGCCAGGAGGCCGCGGCGCTTTTATAACCCCTGAGTTCATCGAGTATGCGCGCCAAAATCATGTATTCGAAGATACGCTGGGCTCCAGCCAGCTCGATGTTCTTTACACCACTTCCGAGGGTACGGAGCGCTTGCAGGGCGACGAGGTTACGGCGAACACCTTCGATTTTCTAGGCGTGCCACCGCTGTTGGGTCGTGGCGTCAGACCAGAGGATGGCAAGCCCGGCGCGCCTCCCGTGTTCGTGATGAGTTACAAAATGTGGGTGAAGTATTTCAACCGCGACCCCAAGCTGCTGGGCCGGACGCTTGTATTGAACGCTCAGCCGCGCACGCTGGTGGGCATCATGCCTCCGCGTTTTACGTTTTTCGGTGCCGATCTCTGGATTCCTCATGACCCGGACCCCGCCGAACCGGATGCTCGCCGACGGTATTACAACATGGACGGCCGGATGAAGCCCGGCGTCACCATCGCGCAGGTAGCCAGTGAGTACGACGTGCTCGCGCGGAGGATGGCGAAACTCTACCCCGACCTCTATCCCGAATCGTTCAACGTCTACGTGGAGACTCTCACCGACGCGGTGGTGGGGCGGTTCCGGACCACTTTGATGGTCCTCATGGCTGCCGTAGCCCTGCTGCTGCTGATCGCCTGCACGAATGTAGCGAACATGCTCTTGGCGCGTGCCAGTGCGCGAGAGAAGGAAATTGCCATTCGGGCCGCCCTGGGGGCAAGCCGCTGGCGCGTGATTCGACAGTTGCTAGTGGAAAGCGCCTTGCTTGCGGCAGGCGGTGCGATCTTCGGTTGCGCGCTGGCGTATGGCGGGCTGAAACTGCTGGTGCGGGCAATCCCGGAATCTTCCATTCCAAGTGAGTCCGTGATTGAGCTGAATCTCCCGGTACTCGCTTTCTGTCTGGCCCTGACGGCGCTGACGACCATGCTCGCAGGTTTGGCTCCGGCTATCCATGCAACGCGAAAACAGCTTGCCAATCCGCTGAAGGATTCCGCCCGAGGCGCGAGCGGCGGTTTTCGGCACGCGCGCATGCGGTACGGTTTGGTGATCGCCGAAATCGCACTCTCTTTAGTACTGATGGGCGGTGCTGGGCTGATGATGCGAACCATGGTCGCGCTCGAAACGGTGGACCTCGGCTTAAACCCCGACAACATCCTGGTCGCTCGGCTCCCCTTGCCGAAAGAACGTTATAGTAAGGCGGCAGCTCGCAAGCAGTTCTTCAGCCAAGTTCTAGCCCGGATCGGCAACCTGCCCGGCGTCATTGCAGTGACTGAAACTAGCACACTTCCCCCCTATGGAGGAATCCAGAGCGAAGCCGATGTGCCCGGGATCGCGCACGCCGAGAAGTGGCGCGCCATCTATCAACTCTGCAGCGAAGGATATTTTCCCACGCTCCGCCTGAAGCTTCTGCGCGGCCGCGTTTTCACTGCCAGCGAAGTCGACAGCGCGCGCAAAGTCGCGGTGATCAATCAGGCCCTGGCGCGTAAGTTCTTCGGCCCAGCGGACCCTCTCGGTCGGTTCATGGTACTCACGGATCTGCTCAAGGCCCCCGATCCGGTGGTCAATCCGGCCTTCGAGATTGTTGGCGTCATCGCCGATGCTAAGAACCAAGGACTGCAAGACCCGATCCTGCCCGAGGCCTTCGTTCCCTACACCGTCACGGCTTCTTATGAGCGAGGCGTCCTGGTGCGCACAGCGCAGGAACCGCTAACGATGCTCAACGCCGTGCGGCGCGAAATTTGGGCCGTGGACCGGGGTGTAGCGTTAACCATGACCGGCACGCTGAAAAGTTATTTGCAGTCTTTCTCGTATTCCGGTCCGGAATTTAGCCTCTTCATCCTTGGTATTTTCGCGGCCATCGGGCTGGTGCTGGTTGGAATCGGCACCTATAGCGTGATCTCGTATTCAGTCTCGCGGCAGGCGCGCGAAATCGGCATACGTATGGCGCTGGGGGCGAATGCCTCTCAGGTGTTCCGCATGGTGTTGGGCAAGAGCGGCTTGGTGGTCGTCATCGGCATCGCTGCCGGAGTGGTGGCAAGCCTGGCCGCGAATCGTCTCATTGCGAGCCAACTTTGGGGAGTCACCCCGCATGATGCAGTCACTCTGGCCGGGGTCGCCGGGATCGTTTCGGTTGTGGGATTCGTTGCCTGCGGCATTCCAGCCAGGCGAGCGACGCGAGTGGATCCGGCTGTGTCGCTAAGGGCGGAGTGAGATCGTGCCAGTGCGATTCCGCTTGACAACCACCGTGTTCAGGTCCATCATACTCCTAGTCCACTTAGGAGAGCACGCATGCCCGAACGAGCCGACCTTCTACCCGGCACTCTCGATCTACTAATCTTAAAAGCCGTTTCGCTCGGCCGTCAACACGGCTACGGCGTTCTCCTGCGCATCGAGCAGATGTCGCGAGGCGCGCTATCCATTGAACAAGGCGCGTTGTATCCGGCCATGTATCGGCTGGAGAGCCGCGGTTTGCTGAAAACGGAGTGGGGCGTCTCCGACAACAATCGAAAAGCGAAATTCTACCAACTGACGCCGACCGGCGCGAAGTGCCTGGATGAACAGATGGTCGGATGGAACCGTCTGGTGTCGGTGATGCGGCTGGCACTGAACACCCGGCTTGAAGAGGCATAGGCATGAACCTTCGATTCCTGTTTGCCGGTCTCTTCCAGCGCGAGCGCGTGGAATCCGAGATGGCGCAAGAGCTCAAATTCCACATCGAGAGCAGGGCTGCGGACCTGGAACGTGCCGGCTTCGCCTCGGCAGCGGCTGAGCGTCAAGCGCGGCTGGATTTCGGCAGTGTCGAGAATTACAAGGACGGCTGCCGGGAAGCGAGCGGCTTCCGCTTCTTCGATGAACTGCGCGCTGACCTCCGCTACGCTTTTCGGACGCTGCGCAATACTCCGGGTTTCAGCGCCATTGCCGTCCTCTCCATCGCACTGGGAATCGGCGTGAATCTGTCCTGCTTCACGTCGCTGTACTCCGTGGTCCTGCACCCGTTTCCCTATCCGAACCTGGACCGCATCGTGACCATATCGGGCACGCATGCCAAGTCGCGCTCCGAAAGAGACCCGGTGGCCGCAGCGGATTTTATCGATTTTCAACAGGCAAGCCGCTCATTCGAAAGCATGGCTGCATTCGAAGGCTGGGACGTCAACCTCACCGGAGTCGATCACCCCGATCACATCCGGGCCGCGCTCGCCTCTTCGGAATTCTTCCGGGTTCTCGGCATGAACCCGATCCAAGGCCGAACGTTTGCGACGTCCGAATGCGAACCGGGCAAGGACGCAGTGATCGTTGTCAGTCACAGCTTCTGGCAGACCCGCTTGGCCGCAAAGCCCGATACCATTGGGGCGACGGTGTCGCTCGGCGGACGCAAGTACACCGTCATCGGGGTAATGCCCGACGAGTTCAACTTGCCTCTCGCCGCTGAACTCTGGGCACCGCTCGCACTCACCCCTGAAGAGAGGAGCAAGCGGGGTGTCCAGCCCTTTTCGGTGGTTGGCAGACTGAAGGCGGGCGTCTCGTTGGCACAGGCTGGATCCGACATGGACGCCATCGCTCGACGGCTCGAAGAGCGTTACCCTCAGACGAATGAAGATCGGCGAGTGCTGGTCGCCTCGCTTCAGGAGGTGATGAAGACACCGGGCAATCGGTTCATTCTCGTGCTGACAGGTGCGGCTTTTTTGGTATTGCTGCTGGCCTGCACCAACGTGGGCAGTCTCCAGGTGGCGCGAGCTATGGGTCGGCAAAAAGAGATCGGACTGCGGAGCGCTTTGGGAGCCAGCCGATTCCGCATCCTCCGCCAGCTCTTGACGGAAAGTCTGGTTCTTGGTTTGGCGGGCGGACTCCTCGGCCTCGCTTTAGCCGCTTGGGATCTGGGCATGACTCGCTCGTCGATCCCCATCATGGTCTACCGGATCGTTCCGGGATTGAGAGACATGGGCATTACCGGCGAAGTCGTCATTGTCGGAATTCTCCTTTCGCTCGCCGCTAGCGTTCTCTGTTGCCTGCCGGCGATGTTCCAGGTTGTGCGTCAAGGAAGCGCGGCTGATCTGAATGAAGTTCTCAAGGAAGGCGGACGGACCGCGAGCGCGTCGCCATCGCGCAACAGACT
>JANXQZ010000511.1 GCA_025353235.1 Bryobacterales bacterium | reverse complement strand
TGCGATTGCCGTGCTTGCCGAAGATGCGGATCACCGCTTCGATACGATTCACCAGCCGTTCCACGGGCACGAATTCATCCAGCAACTGGGCTTCGTTGGGCAGAGGTCCGAGCCCGCCCCCCACCACCATGCGGAACCCGTGCTTGCCGTCCACGATGACCGCGCGCAGGCCAACGTCGTTGATGGATCCCGCAATGCAGTCTTCCTTGCAGCCGGAAAAGGCGATCTTGAACTTGCGCGGCAGGCTGTCTGTCAGTTCGTTATGAAGAAACGCGAGCGCCACTTGGCGAGCATAGGGCCGGACGTCGAAAACCTCGTCGGGAAGGAGTCCGCTCAAGGGACAGGCGGTCACATTGCGAACCGTGTTGTAGCAAGCTTCACGCGTAGTCAACCGGACATCAGCCAGCATGTGCAGCAGATCTGCGACCTGATTCAGAGGGACGAAATGATACTGTACATTCTGACGCGTGGTGAGGTGCGCCTTGCCGCCAGCGAATACATCCGATACCCGGGCAAGTTGGTCCATTTGTGCGGCAGTAAGGGTGCCTCCTGGAACTTTAGTCCGGATCATGTGAACGCCGGGCTGCCGCTGGCCGTATACACCCCGCCGAAGACGCCAGGGACGCAGTTCGTCTTCCGTCATCTGTCCTGCTTGATATTTGCTCGCTTGATCTCGAAATTCTTCGATGTCCTGGCGAACAATCCGGTCATACTCGGCGGCGTTGAGGCCGGCATCTACAAACGTTTCGTCAATCATGCAATTATCTACTTGTCTATAGAGATTAACATCTATGGCGAATGGTTGCAATCCTGCACAATTTTTTGAGCATAATAATTGAGTCCGTACCTGAAGGATCGATTCTGGCTGTCGACGCACGGGTTGGGGTGCGTCCGCCAGAACACCCGGGCAGATACGGTCCTATCGAGAATTGGATAGGTATTCCATACGATCCCTCCTACTGAAGCTACGATCAGGATTCCGATCACACCCATCGCTCGATCCCGATAGCCGCGTGTTTCCAGGTACCAGATGGCGGCTGCTAGCAGAGTTGCGGGAATTAGGAACGCGTAGCTCGCCCGCAGAGGAGTTCGGGAGAGCCCGCTCTGCAGGGCCTGCGGCAGAATTTCGGCAATTACCGGGATGAGCCATAACAAAGCTGCCGTGATCGAGAGCATCCAAGCGGCTCGTTTTACTCGAACGAGTCCCAGGCCTAGCAAAGCTGCAAGCGCGGGCAAGAGAGGCAAAAGATAGCTCGGCAGCTTATTGCGGGAAGCGGAGAAGAAGAGAAAGCCGAATCCAACCCAGGCGAGGAGGAACCATTCGCGGCGGCCGCTGTACAAATCCTTCCGGAAGAGAGTTGCAATCAGAGGTGTCCATGGAAACACGCTGCCAAGCAGAACCGGGACGAAGAACCACGCGGCCCGTTCGTGCTGAAGCGATCCGGTAGTAAACCGCGCGAAGTGGTGCTTGACAAAAAACTCATCGATGAACGGCATGCCGTTTCGAAAAGTGACCAGCGCATACCAAGGTGCCGCCACCAGGAACGCCACACCCAATATCAAAGC
>JANXQZ010000186.1 GCA_025353235.1 Bryobacterales bacterium | reverse complement strand
CGCCACAACCGTGACCAGTTTGATCTTGTTGGGACTCTTCCAGATTTTGGAAGCTAACGTCGATGTCCTCTCCTCCACCCGGGGCGCGCTGATCTCGTTCGCGGTGAAGCTGGCCCTCTGCTTTCTCCTGATCGGATGGACGGACGGAATTGCCAGCAGCTACTATTGGCTTTTGCTGCTGCCTGTGTTGTCCGCTTCGGCATCTCTGCCCTTGCTCGGGACCATCGCGTGCACGTTGGTCGCATGCGGGGCCTACCTTTGGTTCCTCCGATATCTGACCCCAAACCAATTCCTCACGCCAGATGACATTCAGCAGCTAACCCTGCGCTTAATCGGTCTGCCGATGGTGGGTTATTTGACTCATCAGCTGGCCGAAGCGAAGCGGGCGGAGGCGCTGCGCTATCAATCGGTCGCCGAGCAGCTTTCCGAAGCCAATCAAAACCTGCAAAAGGCCGAGGCCGCCGCCACCCGCTCCGCACGGCTGGCAGCGCTTGGGCAGCTTTCAGCAGGACTAGCGCATGAGCTGCGCAACCCGCTTGGCACCATGAAGACGTCCGCCGAGATGCTCCTCAAAAGCGTGCCTGCCAGCAACGAGATAGCGCTGGAGATGGCGGAGTTCATTTCGAGCGAAGTGGACCGCACCAATTCCCTGATCACGCGCTTTCTGGATTTCGCCCGACCTCTTGCCGTGCGCTTGGAGATGGCCGACATCGGGCAAGTGATTGATCGCTCCGTGACTGAGATGGAACATCACCGTCCGCCGCTCGACATTGCAATCTATAAAAATTACTCTCCCGATGTACGTCCCTTCCTCCTAGACCCGGAGCTGATGCAGCGCGTGTTCTATAATTTGCTGCTCAATGGCGCGCAGGCCAGTCCTCCCAAAGGCTCTCTCACCGTCAAGACGAGACTGATCGAGGGCATGGTGGAAGTAGCGATTATCGATCGCGGTTCTGGAATTGACGCCAAACACATGGAGAATATTTTCAATCCGTTCTTCACCACAAAACAGGCGGGCGTCGGCTTAGGTCTGGCAATCGTGTCGAAGATCGTCGATCAGCACGGGGGCAAGATCGCGGTGGAAAGCGAAGCGGGCAGCGGGACCGTTTTTCGCGTATATTTACCTGCCCGCGAAGGGGAAGCGTGAGAGCGACCATTCTCGTTGTAGAGGACGAAGACAAGTTGAGGCGCGTGCTGGAGCTCCAGTTGAAGTCGAGCGGGTTCGAAGTGCTGCAAGCCGCCACCGCCGAAGCCGCGATGCGTATTTGCGATCAGGCCGATCTCATTTTGACGGATCTCAAGCTGCCTGGCATGGACGGGCTCGAGTTGCTGACGCAACTGCGGGGGCAGAGTTCGCGCACTCCCGTGATCGTGATGACTGCCTTCGGAACTATCGAAAATGCCGTGCAGGCGATGAAGTCCGGCGCGGCCGACTTCCTGCCGAAGCCTTTCTCGCTCGACCATATGATGACCGTGGTCAACAAAGCGCTGGAGCTTCGGACGCTGCGCGATGAGAATCAGCAACTGCGCGAAGAACTGGGCGCGCGCTATCAGTTCGACAACATCGTGGGCCGCAGTCCAGTGATGCGCGAGGTTTTCTCCACCGTGATCCGTGTTGCGCCGACGCGGGCAACCGTGCTGCTCGCCGGCGAGAGCGGTGTCGGCAAGGACATGATCGCGCGCGCGATTCATCACCATTCGCCGCGCGCGGAGAAGCCCTTCGTGAAAATCAACTGCACGTCCATTCCAGAGAATCTGATGGAGAGCGAGCTGTTCGGTTACGAGAAGGGCGCGTTCACGGGCGCAAATATTAGCAAGCCTGGAAAATTCGAACAGGCGGATACCGGCACGGTATTCCTGGATGAGATCGGCGACGTTCCTAATTCAATTCAGGTGAAGCTGCTGCGGGTCCTCCAAGAGCGGGAGTTCGAACGCCTCGGCAGCAACAAGACTCGCCATATCGATGTGCGCGTCTTGGCCGCGACTAATGTCGATCTGCGCGCCGCGCTCGAGCAGGGCACGTTTCGCGAGGACCTGTATTACAGGCTCAATGTAATGCCGATCAGCATTCCGTCGCTGCGCGAGAGAAAGGAAGACATCCCGTATTTGGCCGAACATTTTATCAAGAAGTTGGCCAAGGACCTGGGGAGTCCGGTGACTGGCATCTCTGATGGAGCGATCGAGCGACTCGTGCAGTACTACTGGCCCGGCAACGTGCGCGAACTCGAAAATGTGCTGGAGCGCAGCATGGTGCTTGCGCTGAATCCAGTGCTGCAGCCTGAGGACATACGGCTGGATATGCAACTGCGATCCAAGGTGCAGACCACGTCGGAGCATTTCCTGCCGGAGGGAATGACGCTGGACGAGTACGAGAAATCGATTATTAAGGAAGCGCTGAAGCGGGCAAGCGGGAATAAGAGCCAGGCGGCTCGGTTATTGGGGCTCACGCGAAATGCCCTGCGGTACCGGCTGACTCAGATGGGCATGGAAGCCTAGGGAATCCTGATTTCTTATCTGCCCGCGAT
>JANXQZ010000181.1 GCA_025353235.1 Bryobacterales bacterium | reverse complement strand
GGTCGCGGACCGCCACAGTCTGGACAGGCTGCAGCCAAAGCAGGCGCTGCAACCGCAGGCGCGGCCTGAATCTTGGCGCCGCATTCCGAGCAGAAGTCAGGCTCTTCCGAAGAGTGGCCTTTCGGGCAGAGATAGGCTGGCATCGCTTACGGCTTCCCGATCCGCGCAGTCTTTGTCGATCGCGTGTCGAGCGCCATTTCGTCTTCCTTCGCAACCTGCTTCTTCAACCGGACGGTGCCCTTCTCCGCATCCTGCACGTCCACGATGTTGCGTAGCAGTTTGGCGGTTGGCTCATTGCCGGATTCATAAGCGATCCGCACCGCCTTGCCAAGCAGCACCGTCGCCCTATCGCCATCGCCCTGCGCGCGCGCTTCCAGGCCTTCCTGGATCGACTGGGCGAGATCGGCCTGCCCGGTGTAGTGCGCCACCACGCGATCGATTTTAGTCGACTTGGCTTCGTCGTCCGTCCACACCGCCAACATGCGCGCTTCAGCCGCCTTATTCTCAACGCCAGCTTTCCAATAAATCAGGCTCGCGCGGCCCGCCAGCACCTCATCGCCCACCGCTCCGGGTTTCAACTCGACGCAGAAGTGGAAATCGCGCGACTCGCCTTGGCCCCAGGAGCCCGTCGGATACTCGCGGATCTGCGGCTTCGGGGTCTTCGCGCGGCCCGTCAGGTCCACGATATCCGGGCTCACCTGCTTGCAAAACTTCACGTTCGCCCCCTGCGGGGTCCACAGCCTGAGAAGCACGTCGCTCACTGACTTGCTAAGCGTCCGTTCCAGAATCGCGCGGAAGTCCGCTTCGATCTGCGCTGGACCTGGGATAAGGTCAGTGGTTCCGAGCAGCTTGGTGGAGATCCGCCGGAGTTGCTCCACCACCCAGTCCGTCCCCACCCCGCGGCAATCGCACTGGAATACGCCTTCGCACCTCTCCAGCGTTTCCTCCAGACTCCGCGCGTCGGTTTCGTCATTCTGTCCGTCCGTCAGGAGCACCGCCTGCCGAATGCCTCCCGGCATGCGTTGGAATTCTTCGCGCGCCATCTTGAGCCACTCGGAGATCATCGTGCCACCGTCGGCGCGGATTTTGCGCACGGCTGCGATCGCGCTCTCTTTGGCCTGGCCTGTTGCGTTCGAAGTGGGAAACACCAGATGCCCATCCGTGTTTCCACTGACAATGAAGAACGAGCAATCTTGCGGCAGCAGCTGAATCAGTCGGATGATGGATTCCTTGGCGGCCGCGATCTTGCCGCCTTCCATCGATCCGGATACATCGCATAGGATCCCAAACAAGCGCCCCCCCGCGCTGCTCGCGCCCGTGGCTTCCAACGCCGATACCGTCATGATGGCGTGTACTTCGCCAGCGCCCGCCGGTAAGAACTGATTCTGAAATACTTCAGCTTTGAATTCGTTCGGCATTATCTCCTCAAAAGAACCGCTGTCACGTTATCCTGACCGCCTCGCCCATTGGCAAACTCTACCAGCTTGCGCGCCCTCGGCAGAGCATCGTCCTCCGTCCCGCGCATCAGCTCCCAAATCTGCTCCGGCTCCTGCGCATAATTCCAAAGACCGTCCGTGCACAAGAGCAGCCAGCCCGATCCGTGCAGTTCCACCCGGGTCACCTCGGGGCGGAAATTCTGCCCGGCGTCTGCGCCCAGCCAGCGCGTAATCGCATGCGCATTGGGAGAGCGTACAGCTTGTGCCAGAGTCATCTCACCTGAAGACACCACATCATTCATCCAGGAGTGGTCCGTGGTCAGCGGACGCGCTCCGCCGCCTGCGATCCAGTAAGCGCGGCTGTCTCCGGCCCACCCGATGGTAACGGCCAAATGCTCCACCACGGCGGCAACCAACGTGGTTGACGCCGGATCAGTCCCAGCGGAGCCCAACGGGAGCGCTGCCACCGCTGCCTGCGCCTCCGTCATGGCCGCCTCCATCGTGCTCCCGCCCACCAGGCAGTCGAGCATGCGTTGCACGGCGGCGGTGGATGCCACCTCGGATTGGGTGGAACTAGAAACTCCGTCGCAGACCACCAGCACATAACCGCCCGGGATTTCCCGCAATCCGAACCGATCCTCATTGCGAGCGTGCTTGTGGCC
>JANXQZ010000177.1 GCA_025353235.1 Bryobacterales bacterium | reverse complement strand
CGCCAAAACCGCCGCGCCAGTCGATCTGGTGGGCTGCCGGCACCCCGTTCTGGGTCACTTCCGTGCTCACCTGCGAGAGATAGCTATTCTTGCCGAAATGGAAGGATTTCCGGCAAACGGTCTTTCCGTCCGAGAACTCGTAGTCCACTCCAAGATGATCATCGGCAGGCTTCTCGACGAAGTAAGCAAAATTGAGCGCGGACGCGACTTTGTCGTCCTTCATAGACACCGAGAAAGGCCCCGGCACCTTCGCCAGGCTGGCTTGATTCACCAACTCGAGCGGCTTCCCTTTTTGATCGGTGAACTTCTTTAACAGCCAACTGCGCACCACCGCGCCATGATTGCTAAACCGGATTTTATATAAATCCGTATCCACGACGAACTCGCGTTCCCTATCGGCCGCGATACGACCCGGGGCCTCGCTTGCAGCTTGGGCCGTCTCGGGCTTCGCTGGAGTTTCAGCAGTCTTTTGCGTTACCTGGGCAGCTTGGCTGGGCGTAACCGGAGCCAGAGGCTTCGGTCCAGGTGTCGGCTTGATGATGTAGGGGGTTACGAAAAGGACTAGGCCCATCAGCAAAAAAGCGAGCAGGAGACGTATCTCCATAGACAGCTCTTTCTTTGGCGGACTAGGTTGGTTTGGAATGGTTGACAAGTCGGCCATTGGATGTATTTATCGGACTGGATCAAAACCGCCCTGGCAAAATGGTTGACAACGAAGAATTCGTTTTACTCCCATCCACACTCCTCGGCCCGCGCCATACTGAATGACTGCGTCGCGCATGTATTCGGAACACGTTGGAGAAAATCGGCAGGCGCTCGGCAGCATTGGAGAGATCCAACGCTTGTAAAAGTGCAGGCTGGCGATCACCGTTTTCCGCATCGCAAGATGAGCCGTTCCACTTCAAGCTGAAGCTCTTGAGGAGAGGCGTCCAGCGCCTGACGCCTTGGGTTGACGACCAGGTCCCACTGTGCATCGATTTGGGGCAAGCGTAAGCGGAGTATTTCTCGAATGCGCCGCTTAGCTAAATTGCGCTTCACTGATTTTCCAAACGCGCGAGGAACCGTGAAGCCGATCCGAGGTCCTTCTTGTTCCGAGCGAATCACCGAGAGTCGGAATGCGGCAAAATATGGGCCGGAGATCCGCGATCCCTCGTTGTAAACCTTGCGGAATTCGGAGGACTTCAGGAGACGAACGGTTTTGGGAAATGGGAAATTACTCGGCGTACCTGACGACTCTCTCGTCACTGACGGTCAGCTTGTGGCGACCCTTGGCACGGCGGCGCGAAAGTACCGCGCGACCGTCTTTACTCTTCATACGTGCGCGAAAACCGTGTGTCTTTGCCCGTTTACGATTGTTTGGCTGAAATGTTCTTTTTGGCATCTTCCTGCTCGATTCGGGCAAGCGAATCGGTTCGCGCTACCCACTAAAAACCTAATCTTTAGTATAGGGCGCGGGCTACGGAGTGTCAAACGCTAGTCTTGTCTCATGCAAGATGAGCCTGGAGAGAGACTGCATTTCTCATACAAGATGAGCCTGAAGGGGAG
>JANXQZ010000150.1 GCA_025353235.1 Bryobacterales bacterium | reverse complement strand
TCATCCGAGCCTATACCTTCATCCCCAAGAATCTGGACAGGTCTAAAAAGCAGCCGCTCATTGCGTTTGCCCATCAAGGCATTCACGCCAATTTCGACACGCGCGACATGCACGTAATCCGTGAACTTCTGCAGCAAGGCTACTCAGTGATCGCTTCGGACTATCGCGGCAGCACTGGCTACGGCCGCCAGTTTTACGAAGAGATCGACTACGGCGGCCGCGAGGTGGACGATGTGCTCAACGGAACGAAGTGGATGCTAGAGAGCTACGATTTCCTGGATGCAAAGCGCGTGGGAATCGTTGGATGGAGCCACGGCGGCGCCATCACGCTGATGAACGTGCTGCTGCATCCGGGCATTTACGCGGTCGCGTACGCCGGCGTGCCCGTTACCGATCTGATTGCCAGACTCGGCTATGAACCGGAGGGCTATCGCTCCCTATACTCGGCGCAGTATCACATTGGCAAGACGGTGCGCGACGATATCGCCGA
This sequence comes from Bryobacterales bacterium, assembly GCA_025353235.1. GTDB lineage: Bacteria > Acidobacteriota > Terriglobia > Bryobacterales > Bryobacteraceae > JANXQZ01. The sequence continues at coordinate 3,167 of JANXQZ010000150.1, read as the reverse complement.
GTACCGGAAACGCTCGCCAATCACTTACGCACGCGAACTTACCACTCCGCTGCTGATCCACGGAAACACCAACGATGAAGACGTCAATGTTCTCGAAGTGGAACGCATGATTGACGCGCTGAAGGCGGAGGGCAAGAAGTTCGAATACAAGATTTATCAGGATGCGCCAGGAGGCCACTACTTCAACCGTACGGACACGAAGCTGGCCAAGGAGTCACGCGAGGAAATCTATCGCTTTCTGGCGAGCCACCTGCATCCATCCCACCCATCCAAGTGAACGATTGTTTTACACTCCATCATATATGCCCTCTTCGTTGAACCTGCGCCTTGGCGCGATGATGTTCCTCAACTATGCGATCTGGGGCGCTTGGTACGTCACATTAAACACGTATCTTACGGCGACGTTGAATTTTACGGGAGTCCAGGCGGGTCAAGTGTTTGGAACTGTCGCGTTGGCCTGCATGATCTCGCCATTCTTTGTTGGGTTGATCGCTGATCGCTTCTTCGCCACGGAGCGAGTGCTGTGCGCCTTGCACTTGTTAGGCGCGGTGATTCTCTATATGGTCGCTCACGCAACCAGCTTCGGCGCGGTGTACGGGCTCATGCTAGCCTACTGCCTCTGCTATTTCCCGACGATATCGCTTACCAACGCGCTCACATTCCGCAATGTGAAGGACACGGGTGCGCAGTTTCCCCTCATTCGAGTTTTGGGGACCATCGGATGGATCGTAATCGGTCTCGTAGTGGGCGGGCTGAAGGTGGAGAAATCGGCCGGTCCGTTCCTGATTGCCGCCGGAGCGTCCGTGGTGATGGCTCTGTTCAGTCTGACTTTGCCGCACACGCCTCCAGGCGCAAAAGGCCAAGCGATATCCGTCCGCAGCATTCTCGGTCTTGACGCGCTAGTGATGCTGAAAGACCGATCATTCCTGGTGTTCGTGGTGGCCTCAGTACTGGCGTGCATCCCGCTGACATTTTATTTCTCGTTTACCAACGTGTTCCTAAACGAGGTGGGCGTGCAGAACGCGGCAGGGAAAATGACGCTGGGTCAGGCTTCCGAGGTGGGCATGATGCTGCTGATGCCGTTCCTATTTCGACGCATGAGTCTTAAGGCGATCATGCTGATGGGTCTTCTAGCTTGGTCGGTTCGCTATGCGCTGCTGGCCTACGGCAATCCGGGCGCGGGCATGTGGATGTTCTACGCCGCCATTCTTCTGCACGGCGTTTGTTACGATTTTTTCTTCATGACGGGCCAGCTTTACACAGACCAGGAAGCGCCGCTTCATTTGCGAAACACCGCGCAGGGGTTCTTGACGTTCCTGACGTATGGGGTCGGAATGTTCATCGGATCGCTGCTGTCGGGGACCGCAGTCGATTATTTCAAGACTACGAACGGGGGTCATAACTGGACGGGATTCTGGATGAGTTCTTCCCTGGCTGCCTTCACGATTCTGATACTGCTGGCCGTGTTCTTCCGGGGCGGAAGCCGAATCCAGAAAAAGGAAGCGCTCTCCGAAGACCGCTCGCTTACGAGCGCGTCCCAGTAACATAACCGAGCCGTGACCGTAAGGGAGCGGTTACTGTGGTACAACGACCCTATGCGCGACGCTGTAATCGTTGATGCCGTTCGAACCCCCGTTGGTAAGCGAGATGGAGCTCTCAAAGGGTGGCATCCGGTAGACCTGCTGGCACACACTCTCAAAGCCTTGGTGGAACGCAATCGGCTGGATCCGGCTCTGATCGATGATGTAATCGCGGGCTGCGTCGGGCAAGCTGGCGAGCAAGCCTTCAATGTCGCACGCAATGCGGTGCTGGCCGCCGGGTTTCCCGAATCGGTGCCAGGGACAACGGTGGACAGGCAGTGCGGGTCAAGCCAACAAGCTGCTCATTTCGCAGCGCAAGGCGTGATCGCAGGGAGCTACGATGTGGCGATTGCCTGCGGGGTGGAATGCATGTCGCGCGTGCCGATGGGCTCCAATGGAGCGGGACCCGGCAAGCCTTTCGGTCCGCTGATGCTGGCGCGTTACCATGACGTGCCTTTCAATCAGGGGATCGGTGCCGAGATGATGGCCCAGCGTTGGGGAATCAGCCGCACCGAACTAGACTGCTTCAGTCTGGAGAGCCATAAGCGCGCCGCTGCGGCGACGGAGGCGGGGTACTTCGCAAACGAGATCACGCCAGTTCCGGTGGGCGATGCGTCCATGATGCGCGACGAAGGCATACGCGCCGGCTCGACCATCGAAAAGATGGCAACTCTGAAGACTCCGTTCAAGGCCGACGGAGTGGTTACAGCGGGCAACGCTTCGCAGATCAGCGATGGCGCAGCAGCCGTCCTGATCATGGAGCGTGCAACCGCGGGTCGACTCGGATTGCGTCCCATGGCGCGCTTCGCTCAATTTGCGCTGGCCGGGGACGATCCCGTGATGATGCTGTCCGCTCCCATTCCGGCAACTAAGAAGCTCCTCGACCGCGCCGGCCTGGCCATCGGCGACATAGACCGAGTGGAAATCAACGAAGCGTTCGCCAGCGTCGTCCTGGCTTGGCAGCGCGAAACCGGCGCCGATTTTTCAAGGGTAAACGTGAACGGAGGAGCGGTTGCGCTAGGTCATCCGCTAGGTGCCAGCGGAGCCCGGTTGTTGACCACGCTCGTGCATGAGTTGCAGAGGTCGGGCGGTCGCTTCGGACTGCAGACAATGTGCGAAGGCGGCGGTATGGCCAACGCAACATTGATCGAGAGCCTGCAATAGTGGCAGGCGCTCACCATCACCGCAAAGTGACGTTAACGGCGTGTCATCATTGATAGCAGTGGTATCATAAGTCGTGGCCAGCATTGTGATTCGTCGCCTGGAAGACAGCGTTAAAGAGCGCCTAAGAGTTCGGGCTTCCAGCCATGGCCGGTCAATGGAAGAGGAAGCCCGCCAGATATTGAGGTGTGTTCTAGCTGGCAGGGGCGTGCCTGAGCGTGACCTGGGCGAGTCGATTCATCGACGATTTGCTTTGCTTGGAGGAGTGGACCTTCCCCAGTTGGCGCGTGAACCGATGCGCGAACCACTGGATTTTAGTAAATGATCATCTGTGACTCGAACATACTGTCGGAGGCGATGAAGCCTTCGCCAGCGCCGGAAGTGCTCCGATGGCTGGCAGCTTTTCCAGCGTCGAGCCTGCTCACA
>JANXQZ010000140.1 GCA_025353235.1 Bryobacterales bacterium | reverse complement strand
CAGTCTCTACCTCCGGCGCTAGCGAACAGCATCTGGAGGCGGCAGGCAAGCGCTACTCGCACATCATCGACCCGGCCAGCGGAATCGGTTTGACCAGGGACATCCGGGTTACGATCATCGCTCCGCGCGGGATCGATGCTGACGGGCTCTCCACTGCCGTCAGCGTCCTAGGTGCTGAAAGGGGCCTGCTACTAGTAGCAAAGCACCCAGTTGCGGCGGCAATGGTCCTGGAATCGGGACGCCTCCATCGGCTTCGGGTAAACTAAAAAGGTAGGCCTGAGCTCCAGTTTGAGTTTCTGCCATTGGCTTTCCCATCTGCTGCTCCGCTTACCAGTCGACTCGAATGAAACTTTCTAACTTTTCCAACATATTGATACTCGCGCCCTTGGCCATCGGCTTTGCGCAGACGCCGCAGCCTACCCCGAAGGCAACGCCTCCCCCTCCCTCAACGGCGGCCAGAGCTCCGCTCGCCCTGGAAGATGTCCCAGGCACGGATCCCGTGGTGCTCACGGTCGGCGACGACAAGATGACTAAGTCCGAATTCGAATGGCTCATCGCCGGGTTGCCCCAGCAGGCTCAAGCTCGGGCGCAGGGGCCAGGCGGAAAGCGCCAAATCGCCGAGCAAGTCGTTCAGCTGAAAGCCATGGCGCAAGAAGCGCGCAAGCGCGGAGTGGATAAGACCGAGCAGGCTAAAGAGCTGATCAAGTTTCAGACCGATAGCGTCTTGGCCAACGCGCTGTATCGTGAAATCTCAACGGGCGTGAAAGCGGACGACGCTGCCGCTCAAGCCTATTACGATGCGCACAAAGCCGACTACGATCAAGTCACCGCCAGTCACATCCTGATCCGGTATAAGGGTTCGGCCGTTCCGATGAAGGCGGGCGGGAAGGAACTAACGCCAGAAGAGGCGCTCGCGAAGGCCCAGGACATTCGAAAGCGTTTGACGGCCGGGGAAGATTTCGCCAAGGTTGCCAGTGCCGAATCGGATGACGAAATGTCAGCCAAGATCGGCGGTTCTTTGGGCGAGCCGTTCGTGCACGGCCGCATGGTTCCTGCCTTTGAAGAAGTCGCGTTCAAGCAGCCGGTGGGAGAACTTAGCGAGCCAGTAAAGACTCAGTTCGGCTATCACATTATCAAGGTGACCAAGCATGAGACGGCCAGCTTCGATTCCGTGAAGACGAGCATCGAGCAGAAGCTCAAGCCGGAAATGGCTCAGAAGGCCGTGGAAGATATTCGAAAGCAGGCAGCCGTAACATTGAACGACACCTACTTCGGCAAGTAAAAACTCTGGGTGTAGGGCAGGATGGCATCTTGCTCGCCGATTGATAATCGGCGCTCAAAGCATTGACCTAAAATTGATGCTATGCTACTCAAAGACTTGGCCGAAGCCCTGGGATGCCGCTTCGCGGGCGACGGCGGGATCGAGATCACCGGCCTCGCCGGCATGGAACAGGCTGGCCCCTCTCAACTCACGTTCCTCGCCAATCCCAAGTACGCGCACAAACTGAAACACACGCGCGCAGCAGCGGTCCTGATCAGCCAGCCTTTGGCTGAAACCACTCCGGCCAGCGTGATCTCGGCCAATCCCTATCACGATTTCGCACGGGCCATGGCTCTCTTCTATCAGCCGCCGCGTCCGGCTGCGGAAATCCATCCTCAATGTTACATAGCGCCGAGTGCACTCATCGGAGAAGGCGCATCCATCGGAGCCTTTTCCGTAGTAGGGGCCAATGTCATCATCGGACGCAATGCCGTCCTGCATCCGCACGTCGTCATCTACGAAGGCGCGCAAATCGGCGACGACTTCTACGCTCATTCCCACTCGGTAGTCCGCGAGTTCTGCCGCATCGGCAACCGCGTGATCCTGCAAAATGGAGTCGTGATCGGCGGCGACGGATACGGATTCGCGAAAACGTCGGAAGGCACGCACTTCAAGATCGCCCAATCGGGCATCGCGGTGATCGAGGACGATGTCGAGATCCAATCCCTCACCACCGTGGATCGGTCGACAATGGGCGAAACGCGGGTGAAGCGCGGGGCCAAGATCGACAGTTTGGTTCAGATCGGGCACGCCTGCGTAGTCGGCGAGGACAACATCATCTGCGCGCAAACCGGATTGGCGGGCAGCTCCATCCTGGGCAAGAATGTCCTCTTAGCTGGACAGGTGGGGATTTCGGGCCATCTCACCATTCACGACAACGCCATCATCTACGCACAAAGCGGGATCGGCGGAGATGTGCAAGAAGGAGCCGTGCTGTCCGGCTCCCCCGCGTTCGAGGCGCGCGACTGGCTCCGAGCCATCACGGCATTCCCCAAACTGCCGGAGTTGCTGAAGTCGATGCGACAATTGGGAAAGAGGCTGGAAAAGCTGGAGCATCCGGCGGCGAAACCCGAATGATGGATCATAACGGCCACAATGGCGAGCGGCCCGTAGCTTACCGAAACACCAGCTTTCTGGACAGTCCCGACGCACGGGCCCTTAGAATCTTGTCCGAGTACCTGGAGCCTCTGGCCCACTTCCGCGACCAAAATATTCAAGACACAATCGTCTTTTTTGGATCGGCTCGCTTGCATGAAGAAGGATCCATGGCACCCTATTATCAGGATGCCCGCACGCTGGCGCGCCTGCTTACAGAGTGGTCCGGCCAACTTGAAAATCATACGAACCGGTTCGTGATCTGTTCCGGCGGCGGTCCGGGCATCATGGAGGCGGCCAACCGTGGGGCGAGCGAGGCGGGCGGCAAAACCATCGGGCTGAATATCGGGCTTCCCTTCGAGCAGCGTCCGAACCCGTACATCACCCCGGAGCTCTCGTTCGAATTTCACTACTTTTTCATGCGCAAATTTTGGTTCGCATATTTGGCGAAAGCGCTTGTGGTGTTTCCAGGCGGGTTCGGGACGCTGGACGAGATGACCGAAATCCTGACGCTCGCGCAGACTCGCAAGCTCGAAAGCAAGATCACCGTGGTGCTGTACGGGTCGAAGTTCTGGAAGGAGATCTTGAATTTCGATGCCCTGGTACGTCATGGCATGATCGCGCCCGAGGACCTGAACCTCTTCCAATATGCCGACGATCCCGAAACCGCGCTGGCGATCCTGAAAGATAATCTGACGCGGCATTACTTGCAGCCGGAACCATCGGCGGCACCGGCCCAAGAAACCCCGGAAATCGCAAAATCAAGAGTCTAGGGGCCGGACTCGGAACTCCCTGCGGCCAATGTTTACAGACTGGACCTCCAAACTAAACAGGCTCGGGAAGCTTGTGAAGATCTTTTGCGTTCTTCTGCTTGTATACCTCGGGCTGGTTTTTCTCAAGCCCGCCAGCCTGTTCGTTCCCTTTACGCAGATCGTGCTGCTGATAATGGGCGCTTGGATTGCCTTCCGGCTAAGCCGTGTCGGAATGCGCAAGGCGATTTGGCGTCTGCGCAACCGCCTGCTGGTGACCTACTTATTCATCGCAGTCGTACCGGTGGCTCTCATTCTCGTGTTTGTGAGCGTAGGCAGCTATGCGCTGGTCAGTCAGCTTGCAATTTATCTGGCGATGTCCGATTTGGAGCGGCGAGCGAACATGTTGACGGACGTCGCGGAGACGCTGGCTGCCAGCGAGGCTCGTTTGCGGCCGGAGTTGATGCACAAGATGACTAACTTGCATCGCAAGCGCTTTCCCAACCTGGCCGTGATCGCGAACGAGGATGGCGCAATTCAGACTTGGCCTCCCGAACAGGCCCCAACGCCTCCGCCTGCAGGCTGGCAGGAAGCGAATGGAGTGGTGGTCCGCAATGGGCGCTTCCTCCTGTGGTCTCATGCCAGGAGCGGAAACACGGCGGTAACGGTGTTCATGCCCCTCTCGCGAGCCTACCTGAGCAACATGGTGCCGGGGCTGGGGGATGTTTCGCTGCTCGATATCGGCGATGAAAGCGCCAAGATGACTGTGAGCGACTCGGAGGGGAAAGTAACGCACGTCAAGAGTTCCCGCGAGCCTCCGTCCCAACCCCTGCCTGCGGCCAATAACCGGCTCGACGTCGAGGTTAACTGGCTGTCCACGGTCTCTGTGTGGGAATGGGACCACCCGGGCAAGAAGCAGATGACGATGCTTTTCGTCCACACCCGGCCATCCGCTGTCTTGAACAAGATTTTCGACGCGCGCGTGGATCAGATCGGGGACCTCTTGCCGATCTTGTTGCTCGCGGTGGCCATCGCGTTCCTGATTGTGGAAATGGTTGCGCTCATCATCGGAGTGTCCCTGGCGCGCACAATCACCCGTGCCGTGCACAACCTTTACAAGGGCACGCAGCGAGTAATCGAAGGCGATTTCTCGCATCGCATTCAAGTGAATGGGCGGGATCAGCTTGGGTCTCTGAGCTCGTCGTTTAATACGATGACGGAGAATTTGGAGCGTCTGCTTGCAGTGGCGAAGGAGAAAGAGCGGCTGCAGGCGGAGTTGGAAATCGCCCGCCAGGTGCAGGAGCAGCTTCTTCCTAAAGTGGTTCCTCCGCTCAAGACGCTGCGCCTCACCGCAGTCTGCGAACCGGCGCGGATGGTTTCAGGCGACTACTACGACTATCTCTGCTTGCCGGACGGACGGCTGGCGCTGGCGATTGGCGATGTTGCCGGCAAGGGCATTTCCGCCGCGCTGCTGATGGCCACGATTCAAGCGGCGATGCGCATGGAGCTTCGCACGTCGCGCGCAGTTGCCGCTCCGGGCGGGTTCACCGAGACGATCCACCTTCCGACATCGCGGCTGGTTTCCGATCTCAATCAGCAGTTGCATGCCACCACGGCTCCCGAGAAGTTTGCGACCTTCTTTTTCGCGCTCTATAACGAGAACAACGGCGAACTGCGCTATACGAATGCAGGTCATCTTCCGCCGCTGCTGGTCCGCAACGGCTCGGCGATTCCACTGGAGGTGAGCGGCACCGTGGTGGGTGCCTTTCCAAATGCCGAATATGAGGAGAATCGGCTTCAGATGGAAAGCGGCGATTTGCTGCTGTGCTACACGGACGGGATCACGGAGCCCGAGAATGAGTACGGGGAAGAGTTCGGAGAAGCGCGGCTGATTGACTTAATTACGAAAAACGCCGAGAGGGACGATGCAAGAATTGTGTCCATGGTGCTGGAGGCGGTCCATCAGTGGACGAGCGCACCTGAGCAGCCGGACGATATGACGTTGCTGCTGGCTCGCAAGATTTAGCAACTTGGCTCTACATCCGCCAGCAACGAATGTGGGGCCGATTCAATCCGCCGCAGATTAACAATCTGCCCCACTACTATTCGCGCCGCCTGTCGCATGGTTATCGCCGCACTGTTTTCTTGGACGTTCTGAATGATCTGCAAGACTCGAAACCGTAACCGTGCGGCTTGCCGCTATGTGGGGCAGGCAATCTTGCCTGCAGCCGCCTTTTAGGCGGCTTTCCGGGCTGTCAGAGAGTCTTGTACCCTGAGAGAGTCGGCTGAAAGCCGGTCGCAGCCAGGATTGGCTGCCTAAAAACTAATTCGCCTTGACCAATCCTGGCTCTATGGCCTTCTAACGAGGTCGCAAGTAACTTGTAAATAATTCTAAAAATCGAGGGCCGTTATAGGCAAACATCTA
>JANXQZ010000103.1 GCA_025353235.1 Bryobacterales bacterium | reverse complement strand
CGAATCCGCGTTCCGTCCGACGGCGATGTCCCGCGTCGGTGCGCAGGGGTTGATGCAGTTGATGCCCGCCACGGCGCGCCGTTTTGGAGTGCGGGACAGCTTCGACCCCAAGCAGAACATTGAGGGCGGCGTGCGGTACCTCAAATTCTTGCACGAGACGTTTAAGGACGAACGGCTTGCGATCGCGGCTTACAATGCCGGCGAGGGCGCAGTCCAAAGATACGGCAACGTGCCGCCCTATCCTGAGACGCTGAGCTACGTCGCAAAGGTGGGACAGAAGTATGGACAAGCTCGGCGCACAGCCGAAACGGCTAACAAGCGGAATGTTGCCGAGAAGCTCGCCAGCACGCCTAAACCGCCGGAGTATCGGCGACTGGCGCAGTACATCGATGCCCAAGGCAGGGTGTTTCTGAGCACCCAGTAGAAAAATCCTATGCTTCACCTCCCCCGATTCGCGCTTGCGTTTGCCTTGCTTGTTCCGGTGACAGTCCAGCTGGACACTGCCTGGGGGGCGCAGAGCGAGGATGAATCGGCGGCTCGCCCCAGAATTACGGGAATTCGGCATTGGTCTTCGAGCGACGCTACTCGCATCGCGATTGAGTCCACCGGCGAATTCCGATTCAAATCGGACCGGCTTCATAATCCGGAGCGAATCTTTTTCGATCTGATCGGAGCCAAGCCGCAGCTGAATGCTCCCAATGGCCGCGGGACCAACGTAATTGGTGTCGGCGACCGGTTTATCCGGCAGATTCGGGTGGCCGAAACTCAGCGAGGGGTCACCAGGGTGGTTCTGGATCTAGAGTCGAACGTCGAATTCTCGACCTCGCAGCTATCGAACCCGGACCGGCTGATCATCGAGATCCATTCCGTTCTGACCGAACTGCGTCGTCCGAATGATCGAGAGCGTTCCATTCCCGCCGAGTTTAGACCTTCGAGCGGGCGACCTGCGCCCCGCCTGGCAAATCTGGATTTTAGCGGAGTAGCAGAACGGCGCGAGGCAGCTCTGCGCGCGCTAACTCCGGTACTGCCGGAACCGCCCTCGCCGTTCGATTACTCCCTGCGTTTTGCGACGCGGGCTTTCAACAAACCCGATCCCCTCCTTGAAATGGGGTGGGCTTATCGGGTGCAGCCCCTTCCCCGTCCGGAACGCGCAACGAAAATCGCGAAGTATGTCCCTTCCGCGCCGCCAGCGAGAGTAGCCTCGGACGAAATCGCTTTTCCTGCAAAACGAACTCCGCAATCGGACACGATGATCCGGGTTCTTGGCTTGAAATTGAGCCGCGTAGTGATCGATCCGGGTCATGGGGGTCACGATTCAGGCACCACCGGCCCGGACGGACTGCGCGAGAAGGATGTGGTTCTGGATGTCGCCAAGCGTCTGGGATCCTTAATTCAAGATCGCCTCGGGAGCGAAGTCGTTTTCACCAGGACGGACGATACTTTCATTCCGCTGAGTCGACGTACCGCTATCGCAAATGAGATCAAGGCGGATCTTTTCCTCTCGATCCACGTAAACTCGTCACCCGTTCGCGCCGTCACGGGCGTCGAGACCTATTACCTGAGCCTGACCGGTTCGAAATCGTCGCTCGAAACGGCGACGCGGGAAAATGCGGGTTCCGATAAGAACATCAACGAGCTGCAGGACTTGTTAAAGAAGATCGCATTGAAGGATAAGGTGGACGAGTCGAGGGAGTTTGCCGGGCGGATACAGACCTCGCTGGTTTCGCTCAGTCCCAAAGCGGCCCGCTCCGCTAGAGATCGGGGAGTTAAGCGGGCGCCTTTTGTGGTTCTGATTGGGGCCTCGATGCCGTCAGTGCTGGCTGAAGTGGGGTTCATCAGCAATTCCCAGGACGAAGGCCAGATGAGACGCAGCGATCATCGGCAGAAAATCGCCGATGCGCTTTACAAAGGGGTCGCAGCGTACGCAAACTCGCTCAGTCATTTCCAGGTTGCGCAGCAGCAGTCGAGTCGATTGGCCAAGAGTTCGGAAGCCGAAACTCGGTAGCCGACAAATCGGTTACACTACAGAGGTTCGTTAGAAGAAACCGCACCGGATCCCGGCTGAGGTATTGTGTGGGCTGGGTCCCGGTGCGGTCCGCCCTGGGAGGGCTAGGATCAGGCGTCGATGTCTTTGGCACGGACACCCGCTTGCAAGTTCCATTCCTGGTGAGGCCCGCGTCCTAAATTTCCTGCACCACGAACGCCAAGCGACGCCGAAGCCGTAATCCTGGGCAAGACGATTCCTGGCAACACCTTTCAGCGTTTGCTGAAGCCTCAAGCAAAAAAGACCCTCTGTTGCAATACGCCAACAGGAAAAGAGCGGCTTGAAAACTCGAAACACCGTCTCCCGCAAGCACGCAAAAATGCAGCCCGCTCGCTTCCTATTCTGCCTATCGCAATCAGAGGGCAGGCTTTCAAGAGTTACTTCATCAATTCGCCTCTGTTAAGGCACGCGTGTGGCCAAGCAGCTCGCCGTTTGTAATGCATTGAGATAGTTAGGACCGGAGGCGATTAGTCGCAGTACTGACCCGGTTTGGGTGTGGCGCTGTGACACAATGGCAAGTGAGCACGCCTCAACCCTAGCAGCCGATGCGCTCCCTTGTCCTTTTCATCATCCTGTTCGCTCTAAACTATTCGGAAGCAAGCGCCCAAAGTCAGCCTGAAGAATACCGGGTCTACACCGAGCATCCGCGCCTGTTCCTCCGTCCTCAAAAACTCCGTCTTCTGAAACGCGAGCGGGAGCGCCAGTCGATGCGCTGGCGCCAGTTCGATGCGTTGATATCCGGCAAAGCGGAGATGCCGGAGCCTGGATTTGCCCTATCGCTGTATTACGCGGTGACCGGCGACGCCGCAACTGGAAAGCGGGCCATCGAATGGGCTCTGAGGTCAGGTTCGGATCTACGCCAACTAGCTTTCGTGTATGACTGGTGTCAGGACTTGCTCGGCGAATCGCAAGCAAAAGCGCTGGCGGCTAAGATCCGGAAAGGGCTCGCCACGTCTCCAGCGTCGCCATCGGTGGGAGTCCAACGAAGCCGGATTCTCGCGGCAATCGCCATCGCGGAGCAGGATCAGAACGCAACGGAAGCAACGCTGCGAACGGCTGTGGAGCAGTGGTGGAGAGCGAAAACGGCTCCGACCCTCAACGCCGGATCGAACCTCGATCCCGGATCCGAATTGCAAGCTCTGCTCGAGGTCCTGCATGCCGTTCGAGACAATCTTACAATCGATCTGCGCTCCTCCGCCCCGGAGTATTTCAAAACCCTCGCCACGTACGAAGTCGCCTGTAATTATCCCGCCCCCTATCCATCAACTGAGAACGAATATCGGGTTCCTATCTTTAGCGGAACCGGTGATCCTGATGTGACTCGGTCCGCCCTGGCCAGGGCTGCGGGACTGAGCACGGTCGCTTTTGACAGCAACGCTCTCGAAAATCAATTCCTGCAAGGATGGCTTATTCAGGACCGGTTCATGTTGCGCGGCGTATTTGGTGCACCTTACGAATTCCTGTGGGCGAATCCCTACCAGCCCGGACTGAGCTACGCGCATCTTCCGCTGGTATTCCATGACGCGCGCTCCGGTGTTCTATTCCTGCGCTCTAACTGGGACGAAGATGCGATCTGGTTCGCCTTGCAGGAGGGACAGGCTCAACTCTATCGCGACGGCCACATCACCCTGCTGTATCAAAAAGGCCAGTTGGCTGCAAAGCCTGAACCGATTCGGATCGGCAAGGCAAGCGTCGTGGTAGCTCGCGACCATCTGCGATTTCTGGCCGATGGGGAGCAGATGTTCATCATCGGATGGAAACCCGGGACTAAATTTCGCATCGAGGTGGACGACGAAGAAATGAGCGAGATGGACGCGGACTTGGCCGGGACGCTGGCCCTGCAGTTTGCCGACGATCGAACTCCGGGCGTGCGAATTCAGGAAGTCCCGCGTGGACGTCAATGAACGGCGGTTCGATGAAAGGGGTCGACGTTGGCATCCCGCGGCTCTCTGGTCTTCTCGCGGATATCCCGCAGGACGGGAGCGGCCATGTAAGCGCGTCCTCGATTCGCGCCTGCGGGCAACAGTAGACCGGCCTTGACCATACTCTTGAAGTCTCGACTTGCCAAGTTATCTGAAATCTCCGCAACGCTCCGATAAGTCGCATTCCTCACGCGGTACCCCAGAGTCGCGTCGGATAGGGCAAATTGAACGCGTTCCGGCAGACCGTGTTTTAGGACTAGCCGCTCGATCTCATCCCAGATCTGTTTCATTTCCTTGCTCCGCCGCAGCATCGTCTTTGCCTGCCGGTAATGCGCTGTAAGGCAGAACTGAAGCCACGGACGCGCATCGTTTTTCGGAGTCCAGCTTCCTTGGCCAACATTGGCCAGAACGTCATAATATGCTTGCGTGTTTTTGCCGAGGTACTCTTCGATGCTGCAAAACCAGGGGTCGATGATTCCCTCACGTGCGAGGACGAGTGTTTGCAGGCACCGCGCCATTCTTCCATTGCCGTCGGAAAAAGGGTGGATCATGACCAGATTGAGATGGCTCATGGCAGCCCGGACGATGAATGGATCGGCGGAATCTTCGTTGAGATTCGCGATCAGTTCAGTGATCAACCCAGGCACGAGATCATTATCCGGACCCTCATAGACCCGCTCGCCGGATTGGTCATGCCGTATGAAGATTAGGCCCGGCCGCCAGCGACCAGGGTGCTTCGTAAGATCGTAGCCGAGCATCATGAAATGCAAGCTGCGCAGGAAGCCCTCGTTGTAGGAGAAGTGCGGGTCGCTCCCAAGCTGCAACACATAGGTCATGGCACCCCGGTATCCTAGAACAGCAGCCCAAGTTTCGCTCTCCGCGTCCAGCGGCTCTTCTCCGTCCACAGCCGCTATGGCGTCTTCAGGCGAGACGTTGTAGCCCTCAATGCTGTTCGATCCGCGAATCGCCAGGGCGAATGCATTGCGTCTTAACATTCCGCCCCAGCGTTTCGAAGCTGTTAGGGCGTACTTCAGGCTGTCTCGGATGCTTACGATCTCGTGAACGACGTCGTGCTCGATTTTGTGGAGCTTTGGGTGCGGTACAGCATGCAAGATAACCAGAATATTTCTGCTTTAAAATCAGATAATATCTGATTTTAGCCAGAAAGCAACTGGTTATCTTGCATGAAGATTGGTTACCTATTGAGGCCCGAGGGAGGCTTTACTCCACTATTCTTCCACTCCCGCAGTTGCGAGAACCCCCTCGCGATCTCTGGTGCCAAAATCGCGCAGTGTCCATCATGTTCCACGAACTGCTGCACAAACAAATCGCGCGACCCGGCGATTTCGGTCAGCCCTGGATACATGGCGGGTACGCGGACAGGGACCAGCGGATCGTATGTAGTGTGAATCGCCAGCATGGGATGGGACAGTTTGCCCGTCGGTGTATACCAGGTGCGGACGTACTCCGCCGCTCCCTTATCCGCTGTATAGCGCTTGACGCCTTCGTTCAGCGGATTGTAATCGTCCAACGACTCGTAGATCATGTCCCGGTTATCGAACGGATTGCCCCCTGCCCGCTGCTGCAGCTCCCGAAACATATCCGTCAGGAACACCAAGGTAGGACCCATGTCCTTGTTGCTATGCGCTCCCGTGAAGCGGCGCAGCGCGGCTGACTTCTCTGGCTGGCTGTCCAGTAGAGCGACAAGTTCCTTGGATTTCGCAGGCGAGTTCCGGAAGTCCGCCGGCACTTTATCCAGAGCAGGCAGCACGTTCGGGAAATAATAATCGAACACCACACGGGCATCGAAAGCTCCGCGAGCCATGAAGTAGTTCGTCGGCGCAAGCGGACCGCAGAGCGCCAGGCCAGCGTCGTAGTTGGTCGGATAGCGCTCCATCAGCATCATCGTAAGGAAGCCGCCCATGGAGTGACCCGTCACAAATGTTTCCTTCGGCTTGCCGTACTTGGAGCCGAAATAACGGCGCAGTTCCTCGGTATCGAGAATGGCTTCTTGAACCGCCCAACCTCCCGCCGCGTAGCCGGATTGCGCCAGCGCATACCCTTGCTCGGTAAACACGGCGAAGATGGGCGGCAGCTTGACGTCTTTGAAGGAGCCAGGCTCAGGGTTGTAACCGTGGCAGTAAATGACCAAGCCCCCGTTCCAGTTTTCGGGAACGTCGATTCGGAACTTGGCGCCATTTAGATCGCCAAGCTCAGTCTTCGGACCAACCGTCGGACCCGCGAAACAGAGCGTGCCCGCTAACACGAATAGGGTGAGAAGCTTCATGGATATCAAAAGTATAATGCATGTGGAGGATTCATTGCCTGAACTGAAAGGAAAGACAGCGCTGGTCACGGGCGCATCGCGCGGCATTGGAGCGGCGACTGCAATCGCGCTGGCTCGACATGGAGTGTCGAGAGTAGTGCTCCACTACGGCGGCTACCGCGAAGGAGCGGAGCGGACGCTCTCGCTAGTAGAAGGTGCTGGAGCCGAGGGCGAACTGATGTCGGGCGATTTATCAACATCACAGGGGATTCAAGCCTTTGTGGCCGACGTGAAAACGACGGTGCCCGAGGTCGATATTCTGATCAACAACGCTGGCTCGCTAGTGGGGCGGGCGAAGCTGGACGAATTTACCGAAGATTTGTTTGATCGCGTAATGAATCTGAATGTGAAGAGCGTGTACTTTCTCTGCCAAGCGGTAACGCCGCACATGCTCCGGGTGGGTTCGGGGATTATTGTGAATCTGAGTTCGATCGCCGCGCGAAACGGAGGCGGTCCAGGAGCGACGATTTATGCGGCGGCCAAAGCGGCTGTATCGGCGATCACCAAGGGGCTCGCGAAGGAACTGGCACCCCAAGGAATTCGGGTAAACGCGGTCAGCCCAGGCACGGTGGATAACCACTTCCATGAGGTGTTCTCAACCAAGCAGGCGCTGGAGAGCATGCGCGCCTCGGCTCCGGCAGGCACGCTCGGAACCAATGAGGAGGTCGCCGACACGATAATTTTTCTCTGCACCGAATCGTCGCGCTATATACATGGCCAGACCATTGAGGTCAATGGTGGCATGTACATGATTTGATGTTTTCCAGATACCAACGGTAGGTGCTCGCAATTCCTTCCTGGAGCGGAGTGCGAGCTTTCCACCCCAAGCCGGTTAACTTCGAAACGTCCAGCAATTTGCGAAGAGTTCCATCTGGCTTTGACTCGTCGAACGCAACACGGCCCTGGTAACCCGTTGCCTGCTGAATCATTCCGACAAGTTCCCGGATGGTCACGTCCACCCCCGTGCCGACATTCACAATCTCGGGCTGGTCATAGTGCTCCATGAGGAATACTGCGGCATCGGCCAGATCGTCCACATGCAGAAATTCGCGCCGAGGCAGCCCGGTGCCCCACACAGGTACTTCAGGGTCGCTATTTAGTTTGGCTTCATGCGCTTTCCGGAGCAGAGCCGGCAGCACATGCGACGACTGCAAGTCGAAATTGTCGCCTGGACCGTAAAGATTCGTAGGCATTAAACTAATCGCGTTGAACCCGTACTGCTTTCGGTATGCTTGCGCCATCTTGATGCCGGCGATTTTAGCGATGGCGTACCATTCGTTGGTCGGCTCCAGCGGACCAGTCAGCAAGTATTCCTCTTTGATGGGTTGAGAAGCCATCTTAGGATAAATACAAGACGAACCCAAAAAAGCCAGCTTCTTCGCTCCATGCCGATACGCGGAATCGATGACATTGGTCTGAATGGCGAGGTTGTCTCGCAAGAATTCGGCCGGATAGCTGCTGTTCGCGAGAATGCCGCCGACCTTTGCGGCCGCTAAGAAGACGTAGTCAGGACGCTCCTGCCGAAAGAACGCATCGACCTGGGCCTGATTGCAAAGATCCACCTCCGAACGCGTACGAAGGATCAGATTGTCGTAATCTCCATCCCTTAGTCCCCGGACAATCGCCGATCCGACCAGCCCTGCATGCCCGGCTACGAAAATTTTGTCGGCTTTATCCATGCGCCATGCCGCGAACCACTACCTTGTGACCTGCGGTGGCCAGAGTCAATTCCTGCTGGGCAAGTTCGATATCGTGCTCGACCATCAGCCGTACAAGATCCTCAAACCGAACCTTTGGTTTCCAATCAAGCATGCGGCGCGCTTTGGAAGAGTCCCCCATCAGATAATCCACTTCGGTGGGGCGAAAATAGCGGGGGTCGGTTTCAACATACTGGGTCCAATCCAAACCGCAATACTCACCCGCTAAATTTAAAAACTCGCGAACCGAGTGCGATTCACCTGTAGACACCACGTAGTCGTCAGGCTCGGGCGCCTGCAGCATAAGCCACATGGCCTCCACGTAATCGCCAGCGAAGCCCCAATCCCGTCTCGAATCCAAATTGCCTAGGAACAGCTTTTTTTGAAGGCCGAGCTTGATGCGGCCGAGCGCGCGGGTGATTTTACGCGTCACGAAGGTTTCGCCGCGTCGCTCCGACTCATGGTTGAAAAGTATGCCATTGCAGATAAACAGCTTGTACGCCTCGCGATAATTCACCGCATACCAGTGCGCCGCCACTTTGCTGACCGCGTACGGGCTGCGAGGATAAAACGGCGTCGTTTCATTCTGCGGAGGTTTGGTGGCTCCGTACATCTCCGAGGAGCCAGCCTGATAAAAACGAATCCGCCGACCTGCCGAGCCCGCATAGTCTCTCAGTGCTTCAAGCAAGCGTAAAGTTCCAGTCGCGACCACATCCGCCGTATATTCGGCTTGATCGAAGCTGACCCGAACGTGCGACTGGGCGGCCAAATTGTAGATTTCGTCCGGCTGCACCTTTTTAATCACGTGCCTTAGGGCGGCACCATCGGTCACGTCGCCGTAGTGCAAATGCAGCGACGAGCCTTGCTCATGCGGATCGGCGTAGATTGAGTCCAGCCGATCGGTATTAAACGTAGATGCTCGGCGCACAATTCCGTGCACCTCATAATCTCTTGCGAGCAGAAATTCGGCAAGAAACGATCCGTCCTGTCCCGTGATCCCAGTTATCAGAGCCTTCTTCATGAGTTGTGGGCCACCAAGCCTTCTTTCGTTAAGCCAGTTCCCACCAGATCCAAGACCGCCAAACCGCTGCTCTCAATCCGATCGGCTGCTTGGGGGCTCTGCTTCTGGGCAATAACCAGAAAATCCGCCCATCCCAGAAGCTGATCGAGACTCTTATCCATTAACCTTCCGATGTGGGGAATGGTCTGCAAAACGAAATTCTTGTTGCTTCCGTAGAGATCCTCAATGCGGATGTGCGGATCGAAGACCCGAATCTCCCGCCCCTTGCCGATCAGATATTCCAGCATTGCCACCACCGGACTCTCGCGCAAATCGTCCGTGTTCTCTTTAAATGCCAAGCCGATTACGCCGATTCGATTCGACGGCAGGTCCATCACTAACTCGATGGCGCGCTTGAGATGCTGTTCGTTGCTGGGCATAGCCGATTCCAGCAGCGGCAGTTTGAGATCCAACTGATTGGCCCGGTAAGTCAGCGCGCGCAGGTCTTTCGGCAAACACGACCCGCCAAAAGCGAAGCCAGGTTTCAGGTACGCTTTAGACACATTTAGCTTGACGTCTTCGCACAGCGTGTCCATGACTTCTCGCGAATCTACCTCGAGTTTGCTGCACAGGGCTCCAATCTCGTTCGCAAAAGAGATTTTTACGGCGTGAAAGGCGTTGCACGCATACTTGATCATCTCGGCCGTGCGCAACGAGACTTGGCAGGCAGAGACGCCCAGAGGCGCGTATAGCTCGGCCACGCGCTTCACGGCTCGTAAGTCCGATCCCCCCACCACGACCAGCGAAGGCTCCATGAAATCTTGCACCGCGATCCCTTCGCGCAGGAATTCGGGATTGGAAACAACTGCCACACCGGGAAATTCGCCCAGCGCGGGAGTAACAACATGCTCGCAAGTACCCGGAAATACCGTGCTTCGGATAGCAACGATCAATGGCTTAGTGCGGCCCGACAGCTCAGCCGAAATCTCGCCTACAACCCGCCGCAACTGATCGAGGCCCAAGTTTCCATTGCGTTCAGACGGAGTGCCTACGCATACGAACGCCACGTCCGCCTCGCGAATGCCTTCCGACAGCGACGTCGTTGCAGACAGGGCCCGGCTTTCGATCCCGGCTCGAACCAGGTCTTGCAGTCCAGGCTCATAGAACGGAGCTTGGCCGCTGCGCACGCTTTCAACCTTATGCACATCGCGGTCGATCCCGATTACCCGATACCCGAGTTTTGCCAAGCACGCCGCACTGACGCACCCGATGTATCCTAAGCCAAGCACTGCAATGATAGGTTGTCCGTTCGGTTCCAAAAGCAATCCTTCCGATCTCAATCTTAGATCGGCCTACCAGGCGATCCGGGCTGGGAAATATTCGGCTATCAAATCCTGGTAGAAAGGCTTCACTTCGGTCAGATCGGGGCGATTGGAGCTTTTCGAATATAAATCGTACGGATTGAATTTCTTCACCCAGTCGAACATGTCACGGTCCTGGTCATTCATTAAATGGGAATAGGCCCCCTCTCGATGACCAGAATAGAACGAGTGATACCGGATCATATATAAGGCTTCTTCGGGAAGATAGTCCTTTACGACGTGATAGAGGTATTCGTCATGGCCCCATGATAAATCCACTTTCTCAAGACCGCAATTTCTAGAGTACACGCCAAGTTGCGTTTGATATTCCGGAACCTGCCGGTCGGGGTTATGCTCAAACAACTCTGGAAACACGATCTTCTGAGACCAGGCGCAGCCAACCGGGAACGTATCGCCGACCACCGCCCACTGCGGCTCGCCGTACAAGCAAAGAACCTTGCCGAGATCGTGAATTAACCCGGTCAGGATCATCCAGCGCGGATGCCCGTCCCTGCGGATAGCTTCGGCGGCTTGCAGATTGTGCTCGATTTGGCTGAGGTCGGTGTCGGGGTCGCTATCGTCAACCAAGGTGTTAAGATACTCGATCGCTTCCCAGATTCCCATTTCGCTCTTCTGCTTTGCTGTGTATTGAGACTTCTTGGATCGGACAAACTCGCGGGTCTGGTTGGTGTGGTTTAGCCGATAAAACTCGCGCACTCCGGCGGGCGCGGAGTCGTCAAACTTCCGGAAGTCTTCACTTTTCCGGTTCGGATCGTAGCGATCGGTTACAAAATCTTCCCATAGCTCAACTTGCGTAGCGGATCCCATACATACACAATATCAGCCTAACGGGTCCAAAACTTTACATCGTCCAGCGCCAAAGATTTGCTCCCACGGTATATCCTGCACCCACGGCGGCGAAGACCACGAGATCCCCCTTTTTCAATCTGCCTGCTTCCACAGCATCGCGAGTAGCCAGCGGAATGGTGGCCGCCGTCGTGTTCCCATACCGGTCAATGTTGATCATCACCTGATCGCAGCTAAGGCCTAGGCGCTCGGCGGCCGCCATGATGATCCTCTTATTCGCCTGGTGGGGAATCAACATCGCGATATCCTTGGCGGTCAAGTTATTGCGTTCCAGCAGATCGCGGGAGGTCTCGTACATTTTGCGAACTGCGTACTTGAATACCTGCTGACCGTCCTGCTTTACGAAGTGCTGCTTTCGGTCAACCGTGTCATGGCTGGCCGGCATGCGGCTGCCTCCGGCAGGCTGCTTCAGGTAATCGCCGCCCGAGCCGTCGATTTCATTCAGAAAGTCGATGAAGCCAGTCTCGCCTTCCTCGGCCCTTTCCACGAGCATCGCTCCTGCCCCATCGCCGAACAGAATGCAGGTGGCGCGGTCGGTGTAATCGAGAATGCGCGACATGGTGTCGGCACCGATGACGAGCACCTTTTTGTGAGACCCGCAGGACACCAGATGAGCGGCCGTGGTGAGCCCGTAAATAAATCCCGAGCAAGCGGCCACCAAATCGAATCCCCAGGCCCCCTTGGCCCCGATGCGATCCTGGACCAAGCACGCCGTAGATGGGAACAGCATGTCCGGCGTAACGGTGCAAACGATCAACGCATTCAGTTCATCGGCGGAAATCCCTCTCTGCTGCAGAGTGATGCGCGCCGCTTCCACGGCCATGTCGGAGGTGGCCACGTCAGGCTCGGCGATGTGCCGCTCGCGAATCCCGGTCCGGTCCTGTATCCACTGATCGTTTGTGTTGACCAGCTTCTCCAAGTCGTGATTCGTCAAAACACGCGGCGGACTGTAACAGCCAATTGCTGTGATTTTCGCTCTGAACAAAAAGCCTCCGGGAATTAACTTATGATTACATCACGTTTGGAGGCGGCCTCGGCGTATCCTTAAATCGGAATGCTTGAACTCGGCGTGTATTCTGATGATCCCGTTGTGATCTTTAAGCGGGCATTTGCTGAACTGAAGCCAAGAACCCGTGTGCCCGACGTTTGCGTGGAGTTCCGCAAGTTCGCGAATGCAAACAGCCTGATCCGGCTGGAGCAGGGGCGTCTTTATGTTTGCATC
>JANXQZ010000102.1 GCA_025353235.1 Bryobacterales bacterium | reverse complement strand
AGGGGCCGGAGTTGTTTCGGACATGGGCGGCTATGCGGTCGTGAATCCGGCGCACTTCGTCGCGCTCATCGAGCTTCGGGGCGGCTTCGGGCCAGGCAGCGCCTTCCTCGATCCACTGTTTTAGGACGGCGAGTTTGGCTTCCGATAGCCTTGGACCTTTGGGAGGCATGGCGCCGGGGTTGTCGGACGGCAGTGCGGCTCTTAGATAGAGTTGGCTGGCGGCAGGCTTGCCTGGGATGACCAACTTGTTGAGTGGGCCTGCTGCCTTCGATGCTGTGTGGCATACGGAGCAATTTTCGTTTAGGATGGGCGCGACATCTTTTTGAAAGTCTATGGCAAAGAGGACGCTTGGCGCGGAGAATGCTAGGAATAAGAGCACTCTCATGTAAGCCGCCTAGAAAGGCGGCTGCAGGCAAGATTGCCTGCCCCACCGGAAGAAATCAGGATGGCCATGCATGATTTTACCGCTCGCTACAGCAACGGCTCGTTTTGGTATATGATTTCAGAATCCGATGAGGTCGGTCCACGTTGATGCATTCACGTCTACTTTTCGCCGCAGCACTGGTTTTAACTTCCAGCTTTCCGCATAGGCTTTTCTCTCAGGCGGTTTATGGGAGTATCGATGGTACCGTTCTCGATGCATCCGGAGCAGCCGTGAGCGGAGTGAAGATCACTATCCGCAACATCGACCGCGATGTTGTGAATGAGACGACAACCAATGAGTCCGGCAACTACAGCCAGCGATACTTGATCGCGGGCAAGTACCAGGTTCGCGCCGAAGCTCCCGGATTTCAAGCCTATGTGCAGGACAACGTTAGCGTCTCAGTGGATTCGGTGGCCCGCGTCGATTTGAAGCTCACGGTGGGCGAAGTCACCCAGACGTTGGAAGTGCGCTCAGAAGTGCCGATGCTGAAGACTGAGCGCAGCGACGTTGCCACTACTTATAACCAGAAAGCGGTTGCGGAGCTGCCGATCCTCAGCAGGCGGTTCACGAGCTTCCAATTGCTCACTCCCGGCGTTTCCCTGTGGCCCGTCAGCTTAACTGCCGCTCAGCCTGAGAATCCGCAGGGCTCCTACCGGCTGCTGGTGAATGGTCAAAGCTTTGCCGGCGTTTCGCATCTTCTGGACGGTACCGACAACCATGATGCGGTGCTGGGCTGGATCGTGATCAATCCAACGCTGGAGTCAGTGACGGAGGCCAAGGTGACGACGGCCGACTTCGACGCCGAGTTCGGGACGTCGGCGGCGGCGGTGGTCAGTTCGCAAACGAAGTCGGGCACCAATGCGCTGCATGGCAGCGGCTTCGAGTTTCTGCGCAACGATCACTTGCAGGCTCGCAACCCGTTCACCCAATCGATCCCGATTTATGGTACCAACGGCCGCACCATTCCCGTGACGCAGTGGAACCAGTTTGGCGGCTCCATCGGCGGCCCCATCAAGAAAAACAAGATTTTCTATTTTGGCGACTATCAGGGATCGCGCCGCAACACAGGGGGCAGCGTGCTGTTGCGCGTTCCGTCTCTGGCCGAGCGGACTGGCGACCTTAGCGGTTTGGGTCTCTCAATCTACGATCCAGGCACTTCCACAAATGTAGCGCCCGCAGCACGCACGCAATTCCCGAATGGCGTGATTCCTCCCGATCGTATCTCTCCCCAAGCGCTGCGACTGCTTCAATTGATTCCGGCCCCCAACATCGCCGCCTCAAAGGATCAGCCAAACTATGCCGGTTCCGGGGCGGTGAATTTCAACGATGACGCGGCGAATACACGGGTGGATTACTACGCCACGGAGAAGCTGCATATCTTCGGCCGTTACAGTCTCGCCAAATTCAATATCAATTCGCCAGGCATCTACGGCGCGGCAGGAGGTCCGGGTTACGACCCTAGCGGCGGCGTGAGTTCTTTCGCAGGCCAATCAGCATCTCTGAACCACAGCGTGGCGGCGGGTTTCGATTACGTCGTTAATCCGAACCTGTTCACGGATTTTCGGTTTGGGTTCTTCCGATACCAAGTTCATGTGGTTCCCAACGGGGAATCCACTGCTCCGGCAAAGGATGCCGGCATTCCAGGATTGAATCTCGACACTAACTTCACCGGTGGAATGCCAGCGTTTTTCATCAACGACTATGGCAGCAACTTATTCAAGTTTGGCTACGCTCTGGGTGTGAATGGCTGCAATTGCCCGCTGATCGAGAACGAGAAGCAGATTCAGTTTGTAAATAACTGGTCAAAGATCGAAGGCAACCACACGTTCAAATTCGGTGCCGATATTCGACAGGCCTACAATCTGCGCGTGCCGAGCGACCAGCATCGAGCTGGCCAATTAAGCTTCAATGCTGCGGGAACTCAGGGGCCAAACGGCGGTGGATCAGGACTCGCCACTTTCCTGCTCGGCGACGTGCAGCTGTTTCAGCGCTACGTCAGTTCCGTCAATGACGCGAGCGAGAAGCAGAATCGCTGGTTCTTCTATGGGCAGGATACGTGGCGCGTCACGCAGAAACTCACTGTGAACTATGGGCTTCGCTGGGAACTGTATCGTCCCCAAACGGTGAATGGGCCTGGAAAGGGTGGGTTCATCGACCTTGGAACCGGAGAGGTTCTAGTGGCCGGTTCTCAGGGCGTGGGCCAGAATCTGAACGTTAAAGGCCGCTGGACCGACCTTGGTCCGCGGGTTGGGCTCGCCTATCAGTTGAATCCCAAGACTGTTATCCGGAGCGGGTACGGGCGCGGTTACGACCTGGGAATCTTCGGGTCGATCTTCGGCCATAACGTAACTCAAAACCTGCCTGTGCTGGGCATTCAAACGTCCGCACCGGCTAACAATTACGACACCGTATTTACGCTGGCTCAGGGTCCTACGACGTTCAGCCCGGGCACGCTGCTCGACTCGCAGAAGAAAGGACCCAACGGCCACCCTCTGCTGCCGAATGGAGTAACGCCCTTCGTTATTTCGAAGGACATGCGGCTGCCGACGGTGGATGCTTGGAATCTCACGGTCCAGCGACAACTAACAGAGAGCATCACGCTGGAGGCGGCTTATGTGGGGAACAAAGGCACGCACGTATTCGCGGGCACGGGCGGAGACTATGACCCGAACCAAGCGACTCTGGTCGGCTACCCAGGGCTGTCGACGAATCAGCGCAAACCGTACTTCCAGAAATTTGGCTGGAGCCAGAGTCTTCGGTATTTTGCCAGCGATGCGAGCAACAACTACAACGCTCTGCAAGTGAAGTTAGAGAAGCGATTCTCCACAGGACTGCAGGTGCTTTCGCATTACACGTGGTCGAGGAACATGGATTTTTCGGGGACTTATTATCCCGTGAATGCGAAGTACTCGTACGGTCCGGGCGATAACAATAGGGCGCACGCCGTGCTGCTGTCGGCGCTCTGGGAAGTGCCCTATGGCAGAGGCCGGAAGTTCGGCAGCAATCTTTCCAAGCCGCTCGATCTGGTGGCTGGAGGATGGCAGATGAATGGCATCTATAACTGGGCGAGCGGGCTCCCCTTTACTCCGAACTATCAAGCTTGCAACTCTGACCGGGACACGGGATGGTGCCGTCCGGACGTGGCTGCAGCGGGAGCTTGGCAGGCCAGCAACCCTAGTCAATTCGGCTGGTTCAACACTGCTGCGACTCAGTTGACGACCAATGGACAGGTGAGTGGACCTTGGGCTCGCCCGCAGAAGGGCGTGCAGGGAAACGTGGGACGGAACGCGTTATGGGGGCCTCACTTCCAACAGCTGGATATGTCGTTCTTTAAGAATTTCGCAGTGACGGAACGCATTCAGTTCCAGTTCCGTGCCGAGTCGTTCAACATTACCAATCACACGAATCTTGGTCAGCCGAATGGTTGTGTGGATTGTCCAGGGACGGCAGGGCGGATTTTTGGGGCGATCGGCAACTATGTTCCGCGGCAG
>JANXQZ010000084.1 GCA_025353235.1 Bryobacterales bacterium | reverse complement strand
TCCCGTCCGCCAACCTTATCGAGGACAGCTCAAGTTGGCTTCGAGCAGTTTGTCCGGAAGATCGCGAGTACGTTGCCAGGATAAAAAAAGAGCAGCGCAGCACCGACAATCTGACGGCTGAATACCGCATAGTAGGCGCCGAGGGAGAAGTTCGCTGGGTCTTTGATCGCTCCTTTGCCGTTCGAGACGAGAGCGGAGCCCTCCATCGCATCGTAGGCATCGTGGAGGACATCACAGAACGCAAGCAGGCCGAACAAGTTCTCCGGCGGTCGCGAGATGAACTCGAGTCCAAGGTTCAGGAGCGAACCATCGAGCTGACCAGAGCAGTGGAGGCTCTGGAGGCGGAGAACGCTGAGCGTCGGCGGGCGGAAAAGCAACTTCAACGCGCCAAGGAAGCAGCCGAAACGGCCAACCGGGCCAAGAGTGAATTCCTGGCCAACATGAGCCACGAGATTCGGACGCCCATCAACGGAATCATGGGCCTGACTGAACTTGCGCTGATGGATGGCAATCTCAGCACCGAACAGCGTGAAGATCTGGAATGCGTGCTCGTCTCAGCTGAATCGCTGCTTCAGATCGTAAACGACATTCTCGATTTCTCAAAAGTCGAAGCACGGAAGCTTGACCTTGATTCAGTCGAGTTCAGCGCACGCGGCTGTGTCGAAGACTCCTGCAGGCTACTCGCAACAAGCGCCCAGCAAAAAGGCCTATCTTTGACCTGCGTGTGCTCTCCAGATGTGCCGAATATAGTGATTGGCGATCCAGGCCGGCTTCGCCAAGTTATTGTAAATCTCCTGGGGAATGCGGTTAAGTTTACGAAGGTCGGGTCGATCGCGGTCAGCGTATCGTTAAAGGAGGAAAGTGAGACCAGCGTCTGGCTCAGTTTTGCCGTGCGCGATTCGGGGATGGGAATCCCAAAAAACAAACAGCTCGTAATCTTCGACGCTTTCACCCAAGCTGACGGGTCGTCCACTCGACAGCATGGGGGCACGGGGCTGGGGCTCACAATTTCATGCAAGCTGGTCGATCTAATGGGTGGAACCATTCGGGTTGAGAGCGAGCCTGGACAAGGGAGCACTTTTAGCTTCGATGCTCATTTCGCGGTCGCAGGCGCGACTTTCCCGCCACGATCCGCGCCAAAGCTTGCGATGTCAACGCTTCAACGTGATCAGCCGATCGTTTTTCGGGAATGTTTCGATGACAATGTCCTTGTATAAGACTTCTTGCGGCCCAGTCCAGGCGTGAAGCTGCACTCCGATGGGGCCTTCGTGAATGCGGGTCCCATCAGCTTCCCGCCATTCCATCACCTGAACGCCGTTGAAGGCTGAGCGAACGCGATTCCCTTGCGCCAGAATCTCCACTTTCACCCAATCATGCTGGCTGGCTACTTTTTCCGAGGTTGGCCGGTACACGGG
>JANXQZ010000079.1 GCA_025353235.1 Bryobacterales bacterium | reverse complement strand
GCGAGATTCACATCCTACCGGCACTCTATGATTTGGTTCTTATCCCACCTGCAGTGCGCGAGGAACTCGGCCGAGCGCGAGCGCCTGAAGGTGTACGGTTGTGGATTGCCCACCCCGGTCTAGCTGGAGGTGCGAGTACCTAGCGGCTCTGGCGACGCACACCTCATTCATCTCGATCCGGGCGAACGGGACGCGATTCTTTTAGCCGAAGAGCTGCGGGCCGATCAGCTCATCATCGATGAAAGTCGCGGGCGGCAAGAGGCCAAGCGGCGTCATCTTCCTTTCACGGGCACGCTGGGAGTCCTGCAAGCGGGTGCAAAGCAAGGACTGATCGACCTGAAGAGTGCGGTGAGGCGCCTGGAGCAAACCAGTTTCCACATCTCGCATCATGTCCTGGACAAACTCATTCAGGATAAGGAATAAATCGACGCAGGCAGAACTGTGTTAATCGACAACAACCCGCGTCAAAACCGGGTCCGAGTACCACGTAATACCCATGCACCACTGCGCTTTCCGGGGAATGCTCTCCACGGCCGGACATTGCGACCAGTCGAGATTCGCCATATGGGGTCTCCTTATTTAGAGTACCTGAACCTGTTTGTTTGCGAAAAAGCGTTACTTGACGAATAGTGGAGAGAAACTCTCGGTAAACGCCACCTAGTATCATTAGATGGCCACCGCGTTTGCTCCCGCCCTATCCAAAGAAGAGGAACTGCACTGGCTCGCTCTCAAGCTAGTCCCCGGACTCGGAACGCGGCGCGCCTTCCAAATCATCGAGCGATTCCGCTCCCCGATGGCCGTCTTTCGCGCCTCTAAATCAGAACTGCAGGCGCAGGGCCTATCCGGCAGCATCGCGCAGAGCATCGCCAGCGGCTGCATGTTCGATGACGCCGTAGACCAACAGCAGAAGCTGCTCGAAGCGGGTGCCACGCTGGTACCGATCTTCGATCCCGCCTACCCCCCGCGACTTCGCGAAATCTTCGACCCGCCCGTAGTCCTCTTCGTTCGCGGCCGTGTGGAGTTGTTGCAATCGACCATGCTGGGCGTGGTGGGAACCAGGCGGCCCACCGCCTACGGAATCGCCGCCACTGAGCATCTGGCACCGGACTTAGCTCGAGCCGGGTTGACCATCACGAGCGGCATGGCTCGCGGCATCGATACTTCGGCCCACAAGAGCACGTTAGCGGTGGGGGGCGATACGATTGCCGTATTCGGATGCGGAGTGGACCAGATTTACCCTGCGGAGAATCGCAAACTGTCTGAAGAGATCGCCGTCAAAGGACTGCTCGTTTCCGAGTTCCTCATGGGATCGCCATCCTACCCGCAAAACTTTCCAATCCGGAACCGCATCATCAGTGGCATGAGCGTTGGCGTGCTAATTGTGGAGGGGGCGCAGTACAGCGGATCCTCGATTACCGCCAAGATGGCCATCGATCAACAGCGCGAAGTGTTCGCCGTACCCGGCAACATCGTATCCAAAATGAGCTGGGGACCCAACCTGCTGATCAAGCAGGGAGCCAAGCTAGTGCAGGAGTGGAACGACGTCGTAGTGGAGCTCCCCCCTGATATAAGGCGGCAGTTGATCCACAAGGCGCAGACTCGGCAAGGCATGCTTCCTATCACGGAAAGTGGCGAGACCTCAAGTGCTCCGGCGTGCGAAATAGGACCCTGTGCTCGGCAACTTTTGCCCGCGCTCAAGATCGACGTGCCTCTGAACCTGGATCAACTGCTCGAAACTTTTGAGTCGGTCAGCTCATCAGAGATAATTGCCGCGCTCTTCGAATTGGAGATGCTGGGGCTCATCCGCCAACTTCCTGGCAGGAACTTTGTTAAAGTGTGGTAGGTTCCAAACCCATCAATAGTGTAAGCAGAATAACGGATTCATACGAAAATGGCTAAATCTCTCGTCATTGTCGAATCACCGACGAAGGCGAAAACGATCGGTAAGTATCTCGGCAAGCAGTATGTAGTGAAGGCCTCGCTTGGCCATATCAAGGACCTGCCTAAGAATGATCTTGCAGTCGCAGTGGACAACGATTTCGAACCTCGCTATGAGGTAATCGAGGGTAAGAAAAAGTTAATTTCAGAATTGAAGGCCGCCGCCAAGGGCATGGATTCCGTCTACCTGGCGGCCGATCCGGATCGCGAAGGAGAAGCGATCTGCTACCATCTGCAGGAAGAATTGCAAGGTTCGAAGAAGAATAGCGCGACCAAGATTTATCGCGTGATGTTTAACGAGATCACGAAAAACGCGATTCAGAAGGCGTTTGAAAAGCCGCTTCAAGTCAATATTAACTTGGTGGAGGCGCAGCAAGCGCGTCGGGTATTGGACCGCCTGGTAGGGTACAAGATTTCGCCGTTGCTTTGGGATAAGGTGCGCCGTGGCCTATCGGCGGGACGTGTGCAGACAGTTGCGTTGCGTCTGATTGTAGACCGCGAGCGCGAGATCCGAGCGTTCCAGAAGCGGGAATACTGGACCATCGACGCCAGCCTGGCGGCTAAGAAAGCGCCCATCCTCAAGGCGCATTTCACCAAGCGGAATGACGAGAACGTTGAACTCCCTAACGAGGAAACAGTCACAGGGCTGCTGGGCCAGTTGGAGGACGCGAAGTACACGGTCCATTCGGTCGGCACCCGCGAGAAGAAGCGCAATCCGGTCGCGCCGTTCATCACCTCCACGCTGCAGCAGGAGTCCTCCCGCAAGCTGAGATTCAGCGTAAAGCGCACGATGATCCTGGCGCAGCGGTTGTACGAAGGCGTCGAGATTGGTGACGAAGGCGCCGTCGGTTTGATCACCTACATGCGTACCGATTCCACCCGCGTCTCGCCCGACGCCCAGGACGAAGTGCGCGCGATGATCGGGGAGCGGTACGGGAAAGACTTCGTTCCCGAAAAGCCTAACATCTACAAGACCAAGAAGGACGCTCAGGACGCGCACGAAGCGATCCGCCCCAGTTCGGCCTTGCGAACTCCGGACGACGTGGCTTCGTTTTTGCAGGAAGACGAATTAAAGTTGTATCGTTTGATCTGGATGCGCTTTGTCGCGTCTCAGATGATGCCGGCCGTGTTCGATCAGACCACGATTGACGTCGCAGCTCCCGGGAAGGACGGGGCTACGTACTTCTTCCGCGCCACGGGCAGCGTGCCGAAATTTAAGGGGTTCCTCGAAATCTATGAGGAAGGCAAGGATCAAAAAGACGAAGATGACGAAGAACTGAAGAGTCGGCTTCCGGCGGTTACCGAGGGCGAAGAGCTCAACTTGAAGGCTATGGAGCCTGAGCAGCATTTCACCGAGCCGCCGCCGCGCTTCAACGAAGCTACGCTGGTGAAAGAGCTCGAGTCAGATGGAGTGGGACGGCCTTCCACTTATGCTTCGATTCTGTCTACGATTCAGGAACGCGAGTACGTACGAAAAGATGGCGGCCGCTTTGTTCCCACGGAGTTGGGCATGGTGGTGACAGACCTTCTTCTGGAGAGCTTCGA
This sequence comes from Bryobacterales bacterium, assembly GCA_025353235.1. Taxonomy (GTDB): domain Bacteria; phylum Acidobacteriota; class Terriglobia; order Bryobacterales; family Bryobacteraceae; genus JANXQZ01. Next base: position 1,256 of record JANXQZ010000079.1, on the reverse strand, counting down.
AGACCTGTTCGCCGTCAGCTACACGGCGCGCATGGAGCAGGAACTCGACGAGATCGAAGAGGGCAAGATCAACTGGCGCACGTCCATGGCGGAGTTTTACGACCGCTTCCAGAAAGATCTTTCCACGGCAGAGCGCACCATGACGGATATCAAGCGGATGGAAAAGCCCACCGACTTGATCTGCGACAAATGCGGCAAGCCGATGGTGATCAAGTGGGGCAAGCACGGCAGCTTTATCGCTTGCACCGGCTATCCCGAATGTACGAATACGCGGGAGCTTACCGTTGACCTGCCGGATGTCGATTCGGCGGATTTGACTGAGCAGGGTGCCGAAGAGTACTGCGAAAATTGTGGTCGGCCGATGGTGTTGAAGAAGGGTCGCTTCGGACAGTTTTATGCCTGCTCGGGGTATCCGGATTGCAAGACCACCAAACAGCTTGGGGGCGGCGAGCAGAAGAAAGATGTTCCGCTGGAGGAGAAGTGCGAGCAGTGCGGGAATCACTTGGTGATGAAATTCGGCCGATTCGGCGAATTCACCGCTTGCAGTAATTATCCGACGTGCAAGTTCGTGAAGCAAAAGACGATCGGGGTGCCGTGTCCGAACTGCTCCGAAGGTCAGATTGTGGAAAGGCGCTCCAAGCGGGGCAAGACTTTTTATGGATGCAATCGGTACCCCGAATGCGACTTTGTCGCGTGGGGCAAACCTCTTAACGAGAAGTGTCCCGAGTGCGGGAGCCCGTATATGGTGGAGAAGTGGCTGAAGAGCGGCGGGGTCGCGCAGTGTCCGAATGGGGAATGCAAACATAAACGGGTGCTGGAACCGGTAGAAGGGGCGGCCTAACTAAGGCCAATGCCTCTCGCTCGTTGAGTCGCGAGCCGGGTAGGATCCGTACGGTATACTAGTCTGCGATGACGTTGTGCAACGTCAATTTAAAAACGGGCCTGTAGCTCAGTTGGTTAGAGCGCTACCTTGACACGGTAGAGGTCACAGATTCGAGTTCTGTCAGGCCCACCACTGTTTTCATACACTTACCTGCTAATCTTGCGGAGCTAGTTCCTGCGTGAGGTCCGTTTGAGGTCCACTTCTCCAGAAACCGGTTGGTAGGCTTTGGTACTCATTCGAAAACACAAGCCACCCCGGTCAATGTTATTGATTCTGAACGATATATGTCATTCTGGTATCCATGGTAGTGTTGTTTTTCGCTTGTTGTTGTGTCACCACAACAACGAGTGTTCCTATCAGGAGGGTTACCAAG
>JANXQZ010000061.1 GCA_025353235.1 Bryobacterales bacterium | reverse complement strand
ATGCCGCGGGTCTCAGGCGGCCAACGGCAAACGATTGGGCAGAGATCAACCGCAGCGTACCGCGCCTGGTGGACTGTCTTCCCAATGGGCCGCGCAATCATCCCACTGTGCAGGTTTTCCTGGCGGGAGCGGTTCCCGAGGTGATGCTGCATCTGCGGCGATCTGGACTGCTGAATACTGACGTGCTGACCGTCTCCGGGCAGACGCTAGGCGCTAACCTCGATTGGTGGGAGGGATCGGACCGCCGCACGAAGCTGCGCGACATGCTTCAGCAGCGTGATGGCATCGATCCTGATGACGCAATTATGGACCCGGACTCCGCGCATCGAAGAGGCCTGACTTCCACGGTCTGTTTCCCGCATGGGAACCTGGCGCCCGAGGGCTCGGTGATTAAGAGCACGTCAATTGACCCTAGCGTGGTGGATGCCGACGGCATCTATCGGAAGACCGGGCCGGCTCGCGTGTTCACCAGCGAACCGGCTGCGATTGCGGCGATTAAGCAGGGAAGAATCCAAGCTGGCGACGTTTTAGTAGTGATCTGCCGAGGTCCGAAGGGTGCCGGGATGGAAGAGACCTATCAGCTAACGTCCGCCCTGAAGCACCTCTCCTTCGGAAAGCACGTGGCAGTGCTCACCGATGCGCGGTTCAGCGGAGTTTCGACTGGCGCGTGCGTGGGCCATATTTCTCCCGAAGCGCTGGCAGGAGGGCCCATAGGCAAAGTGCTGGATGGCGACATCATTGAGATCATCGTAGACCGCAACAGGCTCGAAGGGACCGTCAATCTGCTGAATGGGGATCGCATTCTGGAAGGACGCGGCATGCGCGCGGATCTTGCACCGGACCCCGCTCTTCCAGACGACACGCGCCTTTGGGCTGCACTTCAAGATGTGAGCGGAGGCACGTGGGGCGGCTGCGTCTACGACGTTGACGCGATTTTGAAGGTGATCGAGGCAGGAAAAAAGGCGCTGCTCGCGCAACAGTATTGAGGCGCTCCAGTATTGGCCCGTACAATAGTTCGATGCTCCCACTCCGACTCGCGGCTTTCCTTCTCTCGCTGGCACTGCTTGCCCAAACCCCGCCGGCACCTAAGAAATCGATCCTGATTCAAGCTGGAAAGCTGATCGACCCCAGCTCCGGCCGCGTGCTCACCAACCAGAAAATCCTGATCGAAGGGGACCGCATCGCGGCGGTAGGTCCTAACATCGTCGCGTCCATGGGAACCCAAGTCATCGACTTGAGCGCCTACACGGTGTTGCCCGGGATGATCGATAATCACACACACGCGCTGCTGCAAGGCGACATTACCGCTGCCGACTATGACGTTCAATTGCTGAAGGAATCGATTGCTTATCGGGCCATCCGCGGCACTGCGTCCGTGCGAACCGCGCTGATGAACGGCTTCACCACGATTCGCGATTTGGAAACCGAAGGCGCGATGTACGCCGACGTGGACCTCAAGACTGCCATCGAGCGCGGCATAATCCCAGGACCGCGCATGTTCGTCGCGACGCGTTCCTTCGCGCCCACGGGCATGTATCCCCTGCTCGGATATTCGTGGGAGTTGAAGCTGCCGGAAGGATCGCAAATCGTGGACGGAGCCGATAATATTCGGCGCGCGGTTCGCGAACAGGTGAAGTACGGGGCGGATTGGATCAAATATTATTCGGATCGCCGCTATTACATGAAGGACGGCGCACTACATTCCTGGGTAAACTTCACCGACGAAGAAGCCAAAGCTATGGTGGACGAGACGCATCGGTTGGGACACAAGGTGGCCGCGCACTGCATGGGACGTGAAGGGATCGAAGCGGCCTTGCGCGCGGGCGTCGATACAGTGGAGCATGGGGATGGGCTGGATGATGCTTTGATGGACGTGATGATTCGGAAAGGCGTGTACTGGTGTCCCACCATTTACGTTGGCGCTTATGTAGCTGAGGGACGCGCCGCCGCAGGAGCGCCCATCTGGGTGGAAATGGCCAAGCTTGTGGAGAAGGCGTTCCGGCGGGGGGTCGAGAAGGGAGTGAAGATCAGCCTTGGCACCGACGTTGGCGGCTTCGCGTGGACCGAAAATGAAGCTAAGGAGTTGAACTACATGGTCAAGTACGGGATGACGCCCATGCAGGCGATCCAGGCCTCGACCACGGTGGCGGCGGCATTGCTCGATCAACAGGACAATTTAGGAGCGATTGAGCCGGGTAAGTTTGCAGATATCGTGGCAGTTGCGGCGGACCCGCTGGCGGACATCACCGCCCTGGAGCATGTGAAGTTTGTGATGAAGGGCGGAGTGGTTTATAAAAACTAGGTTCGCACGCTAAAACGTGCTACACTCTAATACGTGAGCACACGAAACGTCACCCTATCTCTCCCCATAGACCTGCTGAAACAAATCAAGGTCATTGCGGCTAAGCAGGATACGTCCATCTCGGCCATGTTAACGCAATCATTGCGTAAAATTGCCCAGGAAGAGGACGAGACTTACGAAGAGGCGCATCAAGCCATGATGGCGGATATTCGGAAGGGCTTCGTATTCGGGCCACGCGGAAAGAGCCTGACTCGAGATGAGCTTCACGAGCGTAATGCTTGAGCAGTGAAGAATTCGCGGACACCAATATCCTTCTGTATGCGTTCGATCTGGAAGCCGGGAAGAAACGCGAGGTGGCTCTCGCGATATTGGAGCGTTTCTGGACCGAGCGCGTCGGATGCACCAGTATTCAGGTGCTCCAAGAATTTTATGTGAACGCGACCAAGAAACTCGGCATGTCTTCCGTGGACGCGGCGGCACTAATTTTACGATTTTCAAAATGGAAAGTTCACCGGCCAGAAGCCAACGATGTCCTCCTCGCTATCCGCCTACACCGTGAGAAGTCCGTATCTTTCTGGGATGCCATGATTCTCAGAAGCGCCATGAGTTGCGACTGCTCCATCCTCTGGTCTGAAGACCTATCGGATGGGCAGGTCTGGAGCGGGTTGACCGTCCGCAATCCCTTCGCTGAATGAGACGAAGCGCGGCTCTTTTTTGGCTTCTCTGCGCCTCCGCCACCGCCCAGCCCGCTCCACATAACCTCATCTTTCGGAACGTCGACGTCTTCGACGGATTTCGTATGCTCCGCAATCAAACCGTCGCCGTAACCGATGGCATGATCGCCACCTCACCCTCGGCTAACGCCGAGGCCATAGATGGAACAGGCAAGACTCTACTCCCAGGCCTGATCGACGCGCATATCCATATTTCGCAAGTGCAATCGCTGGAGCAGGCCGCCGCCCTGGGCGTCACCACCAATCTCGATATGTACGCCGGGTACATGCAGAACTTGATGAAACTCCGGACTGAACTCAAGGCCGGTCAACACCCCAACGCCGCCGATTTTCGAACCGCCGGGGTTGGCATCACTGCCCCCAAAGGGCACCCCACCGAGTTGATGCCGGACATCAAGCTTCCAACGTTAGGCCCCAAGGACGACGTGCAAGCGTTCGTGGATGCGCGCATTGCCGAGGGCTCGGACTACATCAAAATCATGTACGAGCACCAGTTGCCCACGTTCACAAAAGAGCAGCTTGCAGCCATCGTGCGCGCCGCCCACCGACGAGGCAAGTTAGCGGTCTCGCACATTTCCACCCAGGCGGAAGCCTATGATGCAATCGACGCAGGCGTTGATGGACTGGCGCACATCTTCGACGACAGCCCCCCGAAGCCCGACTTCGCCTCGTTCGCGGCCGCACATCATATCTTCGTGATCGGGACGCTATCAGTCCTGCAGGCTTTCGCAGGTGCGCCCACCGGCAGCCAACTAGCCGACGATCCGCGACTGGGACCATACCTGTTCGGGCCCTCCTGGCAAATCATCCACGTCAAGCTGCCCAAACAATTTAGCAGGGGCCACCGCTTCGAGTACGCGCAAGCTGCCATGCGTCAACTCCATGCGGCTGGGGTGCCGCTTCTAGCTGGGACCGACGCACCGAATCCCGACACCGGCTGGGGCATCAGCCTCCATCACGAGATGGAACTGCTCACAGGCTGCGGGCTGACCACGCTCGAAGCGCTGCATGCCGCAACCGCCGGACCCGCCCGCGAGTTCTTCTTGATCGATCGGGGCCGCATCGAGCCCGGCCGCCGCGCCGATCTGCTGCTGGTGAACGGAGATCCTTCCAAGGACATTCGCGCGACTCGCGCCATTGTCGGTGTCTGGAAGGCAGGCGTCCGTATCAACCGGGACCAGGTCCGTCAAGAAGCCGAGAAAAGCCGCCACTGATCTAACGGCTCGCTGGATCATATATGATTAACAGCTTGCCCCCAATCGCACTCCTGCTCCAGACGCCGACCCGGCTGCTCACCCTCGCTCCGGTTGACCTCGCCATCATCGTCCTGTACTTCATCGCGGTGCTTGGAATCGGCCTCTATCTGCGCCGCTACACGAACACCGGCGAAGATTTCTTCCTAGCCGGCCGCGAAATGACTGCGTGGGTAGCGGGTTTAAGTTTCCTCGCCGCCAACCTGGGCTCCTTGGAACTGATGGGATGGGCGGCGGCCGCGTATCAGTACGGAATACTTGCGACCCACTGGTATTGGATCGGCGCAATTCCAGCCATGCTGTTCCTCGGCATCGTCATGATGCCGTTCTACTACATCTCCAAAACCCACTCCGTTCCGGGCTATTTGAAACTGCGGTTCGGCGAACCATCTCGCGTGCTCTCGGCCGTGACGTTCGGCTTCATGACGGTGCTGATGAGCGGCATCAACATGTATTCGATGGCCCTGGTGATGAAGGTGGTGCTGGGCTGGGATATCAACGTCAGCATTTGGATCTCATCCATTACTGTGGCCGTGTACGTGGTCCTTGGCGGACTGCTCTCGGCCATCTTTAACGAGGTGCTGCAGTTCGTGCTGATTTGGCTGGGCGCGATCCTGATTTCAATCTTGGGCCTGATCGAAGCGGGTGGATGGAGCGGCATGGT
>JANXQZ010000060.1 GCA_025353235.1 Bryobacterales bacterium | reverse complement strand
ATCAGAGGATATCCCTCGCTTGCCAAGTCCTTCACTGAAGGCGAGAAATCGACCTTGCCGTTGAACCATGGCTTGACCGTGTGCTGATCCGTGGAAGGCACGTCGAGAAGATGCTCCCCCACCAGCGAACGCACGTGACTGGAGACAATTTCGCTTGCGATGCGGTCTGGAGCCGATTGCCTTGAGCGGAGCATCTGCACATTCCAGGTGGCCGAGACTGCAAGCAGCATCGAAGCTGCAAGAGCCATCCAGTTCCATGGAACACTGCGGCGGGCAAAAGTCCGCCTCGCTTCGTTGCGCAGGCTACGGAACACTCGCTCGCGCAAATGCGGAGGCGCCTCGTAATAGGGGGCTTCCTTCCGCAAGTTGGTGCGCATCTCTACAAGGTGCCAGTGAGTTTCGGCGCAGGAGATACAACCCTCCAGATGACCTCGCACCTCGGCTCTTTGCGTTGCATCCAGTTCACCGTCAACGTAAGCCTCGATTAACTCTTTAGCAGCCGGACACTTCACTTCGAGGCTCCTTGCACCCGGGTTTGCACGCAGTTTGCCAGGAGCTTGCGCGCCCTCGACAATCTCGACATCACCGTTCCTAATGGAGTGGCGGTAGCCTCGGCGATCTCACGGTATGACATATCCTCCAACTCGCGCATAACTAGCACCTCTCGATATTCGGAGTGCAGGGCCTGGACGCATTCGCGCAACGATCCGACATCCGCATCTCTCACCAACCGGGTCTCAGCGCTGGGTTCTGCGTGGCCGCGGTCGTGGACGGCTTCATCGAAGGGCACGGTTCGGTTATCCGTACTTTTGCGCTTGGCCCAAGTCAGAAATGTATTTCGCACAACCGCCAACAGCCATCCTTTGCCGTCGCCGCCTTTGAAGCTGTCGAAGAACCGGTAAGCGCGCAGGTAAGCCTCCTGCACGATGTCTTCCGCGTCCTGCGGATTTCGCGTCAGCCAACGCGCCAGGTTAAAGGCGGCGTTAAGATGCGGCATCATCGTCTGCTCGAAGGATTCGAGTTTGGCGGGCTGTTCCATCCCTTTGCTGTTCACTGTTGCATACTTCCGGAGGACTTAAATTATTCCCGTCTCTCAGCAGGAATTTGACAGACCCGGTCGGTGGACGGCGCAAGATCCATGGAGGCTGGTTGGAGGGGCTATTTTGCAATGTGTCCGGACTACCGGATCCGAGGAGATCATGCAATGGCTGGAGGCGAGACGATGCTTGTTGCTGGGGGTCTGGCGGGACTATAGACGGGGAGCGGTGGCGGACACCGGCGGGTTGGAAGGCGGTGATCCGCGACGGGAGTGTTGTGGAATGGCAGGTGTTTGCGGACAACAAGGCAGGATCGGAGCTATACTTCCCATCGTCAGCCGTGATGGTATGCGTTGCGGATACGGAGAAATTTTGATGCTGCGGTGCGCTCAGCTTTCCACTCCCGGCATCTACAGCTACCGCTGCTCAATCGATCCATCTAGGAAAGGTAAGATTGTTGGGCAGTAGGACGAGCTGAATAGCTTGCGCGTAGCGGCCGCCCTTGGAGTCGGGCTGCTTCTAGGGGGTTGAGCCGCTTAGAAAAGCGGCTGCAGCCAAGATTGACTGCCCCACAAAGCAGCATGGCCGCAACCAAATTCGTCGCGAGCGGAGAAGAAATCAGGATCATGTAGTACAGTTCTCGTAGGAAAGTCCACAATCCTCAGAGAGACCGCAGGAAGTTGAGTAGAGCCTGCTTATCATCCTCCCCCAAGTGCTCATATTGTTTCATCACCCCATTAGCTTCCGATTTAGAACTCTTGTGCTCTTTGATCGCTGCCACGAGATCCGAGGTACGGCCGTCGTGCAGGAAGAACAGTCGCTGGCCAAGGCCCCACAAAGGGGAAGTGCGGAATTCATCGCCCTCGGCCTGGCCTTGCGAGATTCCGTCTGCCAGATTTTTACCCATCCGATGAACAGCCAGATCGGAAAAGAGATTGACAGGTTTTCCGGCCAGAGCGGCGATGCGGGAATGCGGATCCGTGGTGAGCGACGGGGTGTGGCAGAGGTTGCATCCGACCTGCGAAAAGAGCGCTCGCCCCTTGTCAATGGACGAAGCGCCTCCTGGCTCCGTAGCGGAAGGCGTGGGCGGCGCGAGGAAACGCATAAACGCGGTGAAGACCTCGATGTCGCTGAGAATCGCGAGCGGCTTGCTTGCATCCGGAGGATTGGTGCCGTCGTTAGGAGTGGTGACGGGGGTGGGAAGAATGCACGTTTCCTCGCGCTCAGTCTGGAAAAGCTCGTTGGAAATGCCGATCTCGACGTTGTAAGCCTCACCAGCGAAGATCAACAAGGACTTGTTCTGGGCCTTCCATCCGAAGCGG
>JANXQZ010000058.1 GCA_025353235.1 Bryobacterales bacterium | reverse complement strand
TAATCTGCGGCCGATTGTTAATCGGCTCTCCACGTTGCGATCTAGTCAGGGCCGATTGTCAATCGGCCGCAGATTAACAATCTGCCCCACTACTGCTCGCGATCTTTCCGGTTTTGGATGGGAGCGGTATTGTTGTCGAGTTCCAGCTTTTGGTAATCCTTGGCGGCCTCGAATCTCCTTTGAGAGAAGGCGGGATATCATAACCGTAAGGAGGATTGCGGTGCGCACGCTACTGTTGGCAAGCCTGCTCGCCTGGCCCTTCAGCCTGCTAGCCCAGGACTCCCGCGCATCCATCCTTGGGCAAGTGATGGATTCGAGCGAGGCCGCGATTCCCAATGCCATTGTTCGGATGACATGGCTGTCCACAAATCAAACTTCCGAGACCAAGTCCGACCAGTCCGGCGGCTATTCCTTCGCATTTCTGCCTCCAGGCATATACACTCTGGACGTCATGGCGCAAGGCTTCAAGAGCTTGCGCCAAGAGAATTTGGTCTTGCTCTCCGATGACAGCATAAGGCTCCCTCTGGTTCTGGAAGTGGGCAATGTTTCCGAGCGTGTAACCGTCTCGGCCCAGACTGAAAAATTGCAGTCGTCCACGGCATCCCGGAGTTATCGATGGCAGCCCGAGCAAATCAAATCGCTGCCGCTGATCGGTCGACAGGCTTACACGCTGATCAGCCTGACCCCCGGCGTCCTCTTCACGCAAGAGCTGTTTGGCACCGAAGCCTTCGTCAACTTGCGCGGATTCGACTCGAACACGAAATTCATTATCAACGGGGGCCGCGAAGGAACCAACCAGTATCTCCTGAATGGAGCTCCTGTCAGTCTGGTAGGAGCTTGGCAATACACACCCAGCGTCGACGCCATTGAGGAGTTCAAAGTGCTCACGAATACCTACGACGCGCAATTCGGGCGTACCGGCGGCGGCACCATCGCCACCACCTTGCGATCGGGCACGAATGAATGGCATGGAACGGTCTTCGAGTATTTTCACAACTCCATATTCGATGCCAATACGCTTCAAAATAACCTGATCGGAGCGCCTAAGGGCAAGCACAACACCCATCAGTTCGGCGGCGTTCTCGGCGGTCCGATCCGCACGGATAAGGATTTTTTCTTCGTCAGTTATGAAGGGTTCCGAGAGATCGTGCCCGCGCCCATCGTGAGCGACACTCCGCCGCTGGATCTGCGAGACGGCCAGCATTTCTCAAAGTACAGGCTGACCGTTTACGACCCCAAGGAAGTCCGTCCCTGCCGTCCGGGAGTCGATACCGCGAAGGGAGTGGCCTGCTTCGGGCCGTACATCCGGCAGCCTTTCCCTGGCAATCGGATACCGAAGAGCCGCATCAGCCCGGTAGGCCAGGCAATTCTGGCTCTGTATCCCGTTCCCAACGGCCCCGGCCTCACACAGAATTTTTTCGCAACCGCCAATACTGCGGACTATAGCTACGACCAGCCGCTGGTTCACTGGGATCATCTGCTGGGCGATCACAATCGATTCTCGGTGATTGCGGCGCTGATCCACGGACGAGAATTTAACAGCAACAACGGGTTTCCCCCTCCCGCCGATACGGGTAACCAAATCAACCAGCGCTTCGACCAGAACTACATCGCCGAGTGGACCCATGTAGTCTCCCCTTCGACGGTTGTCAACGCGCGTGCGTCGTTCGGCCGCTTCACTCAATATTTTCCGACCAGCTCGGGCGCGGCGAGCTTAACCGCAGCCGACCTTGGGATCCAGAACATACCGTACCCTCCCACTGCGGCACCCAACGGAGCGCCGTCGATCAGCCTGTATTCTTATAGCCCGATCATCGGAAGCACCTACACCTGGAATTCCCAAAACCAGTGGGACTTTCATCCCAGCCTGATCGACACGCGAGGGCGGCATGTCTTGCACTACGGACTGGAATATGTCAGCGCCGCCATTGGCTCCAAAGGCCCGGGCAGCTCCAATGGGCAGTTCAATTTTGGACAGACCTGGACGGACCAATACACGAGGGGTCCAAGAAATCCGCGAGATGGCAGTGCCGTTGCCGATTTGCTGCTCGGGTTGCCTGCCAGCGGGTACATCGACTATAACGGCAGCTACTATCGAAGCTGGCCTTACATTGCGGCGTACGTCCAGGATTACTGGAAAATATCATCGAAAGTGACGCTGAACTTGGGCCTCAGGTACGACGTTCAAGTGCCGTTATCGGAACGCCACAATCGTTTGGATGCCGGCTTCGACTTCAGCGTCAAGAACCCGCTTAGCGATCAAATCATCGCTCGTTGGGAGGAGTTGAAAACGCAGTACGACCTAACCAATCCCAAGTATCCGTATCCCGATCCGCCCGCCGCGATTTACGGGGGACGCGTGTTCACCAGCGGCGCAAATCCGCGCCCTTACAAAACCGATTGGACCGATATCCAGCCGCGCTTCGGGGTGGCCTGGAACTTTGCTCCAAAGACGGTGCTGCGCGCGGGCGCCGGGATTTTCTATCGAACGGCCGGGCAGATGAATCAGTCAGACGGGTTCAATCAGCGCACCAACTACGCGAGTTCGCTGGACGGCGGCGTTCATCCATCGGCTGGCCTTACCGGACCCTACTCGTTGCGGGATCCTTTTCCTTCAGGCATCTTTGCGCCGACTGGCTCGTCTCTAGGGTACGAAACCAACGTGGGCCGTCCCATCACTTTCGACGGGACTCAGCGACCCATTCCGCGCACGTATGAATACTCTGCTGGCTTTCAACGCGAACTGCCGTGGAACGTGTTTGTGGAAGCTTCGTATGTCGGCAGCCAAACCGTGCATGACTCAATGAGCGTGCAATACGACAACCCTAGCTACGCGGATTTCCAACTCGGCCAGGCGGATCCGCTGAGTCTGAATCACCGCGTCCCGAATCCGTTTAGCGGGATTCTCCCGTCCCAGTCCGATTTGGGAAGCGGCGGCACCATCACGGCGTACAATTTGCTCCGGCCCTACCCGATTTTCAACGGGATTGTTGAGACCACGAATCCCTGGGCAAAGTATCGGTATGACTCGTTGCAGGTGCTCGCGGAAAAGCGCATTCTCGATTCGACCAAGACAGGCGTGTTTTCGTTCCTACTGGCTTATACGTTCTCGAAGTCGTTCGCGACGGACCACCGGCTGAACCCTTGGAACCTTCAAGAGAAGCCGATTCATGAGGTGAGTCCGCTGGATAAGCCACAAACGCTGGCATTTAGTGGAGTGTGGGACTTGCCGATCGGCTGGGGTCGGCGTTGGATGAATCAGGGCGGCACCATTGTGGGCGCGTTCACGAATGGGTGGTCGGCCGATTGGATTCTGACCTATAGTTCGGGATACCCGGTGGCCATTCCCGATGCGCTTTATACGTGCGGGAGTTATGACGCTCCAGGCGGACAGAGTGCAGCCCACTGGTTCAATAATGACAGCGAGTGCTATCACGCGCGCCCGCTCTATGCGCTCCGTGCGACGCCGGATCGGTTTTCCAATATTCGGAATCCGTCAGCTCCGCAACTGCATGCCTCGATGGAGAAGACCTTCTGGCTGACGGAGAAGTACGCGCTGCAGTTTCGGGGAGAAGCGTTCAACGTGAGCAACACGCCGATTCGGGGGGCACCAGTGACGGATTTCAAGGATCCGCGATTCGGGCAACTGCCTCTGCAACAGGCGAACTTCCCCAGGTTTATTCAGATCGCCGCTAAGATCATTTGGTAATCGAAAGGATTGTGGGGCGGCCAATCTTGGCTGCAGCCGGCTTTCTCAGGGCAGAGCCGCCTAAAGGCGGCTGCAGGCAAGATTGCCTGCCCCACAATCAATGCCGAATCCCGGGCTTGACAAGCAGGTTCGCAATGGGGCTGGGCGGATCAATCAGGACGAGCGTAACCACTGCCGCCATCACGCTCATTCCAATGCCCGCAACTGCGTCAACCGCGTAGTGGTACCTGCCGTACACTGTGGCCACTGCAACTAGCGCCGCATAGGCAATAACAAACCAACCCACCTTTCTCTTATCCGGCAAAAAAATCAACAAAGCCCAGCCAGCGGAGAACGCCGAGGAGACATGTGCGCTGGGGAAGACGCTGGAATGAATGCCATAACCTCCGACCAGAAATAAATTGAAACGGCGCAATGGAGTGACGATGGCCGGTAAATCCATTCCGGGGAACACGGCTCTGGGCGGTGAGGACGGGAAGTACGGAAACAGTCCGTAAGCGGCCACGGTGCCGAGCACATATAAGAAAAGAACCCAGCCCATGCGGTCCCGGCGCCCGAGCATGTACAGGATCACGATCGTGAACGGCCCGACAGCGTACACGAGCAGATAACTCAACTCCAGCAAGCCAGGAATCAGCGCCCCTGTGGTCTCAATGGCCTTCTGCAAGCCCCATTCGTGGAGCAAGGCCCGGTCCCACACGATCCAGGAGTTTTCCAGATGGTGATCGACTCGCCGCGGGGTGAACCAGTCCATCTCCCGATACGCCGCAAAGACGAGTGCCAGCGTTAC
>JANXQZ010000057.1 GCA_025353235.1 Bryobacterales bacterium | reverse complement strand
TAGTCTTCCCGGATCAGTTGGTTGATTGCGTTCCAGCCGTTCTCGTAATCAGGTGCCGGCTGCGCGGTCACCGGCGATTTGGCCACCACTTGCCGCCAAAAGAAGCTGCGCAAATCCGCCTTCGACTTAGGATTTGAAAGCATCCCAGCTGTGACGTAAATCTCCGGGCTCCCATCGTTGTCGAAATCGAAGGCGTCCGAACTCCAGGCCCAACGACCCATCTCCACGCCTTCCGCCGTGCTGGTCTCGACAAATTTGCCGGTCCCCAAATTTCGATATAACGAGTTGCCTTTGGTGTGTCGGCGGTAAGCTTCGGCCAATTCTTTCGATGGCTGAAACGCGGGGTCGCGCACGATGCGTTGTCCGGGCGCGCTCCACATGTTCGCGACATACAGGTCTGGCCGCCCATCTCCGTCATAGTCTATCCACGTGGCGCTCATGCCGGGCCCCATGTCCTCAACGCCCGCGTGAGCAGCCACATCCTCGAACTTGCCGCCTCGGTTGCGATACAGATTATTGCGGCCAAAATCGTTGGCGACGTATAAGTCAGGCCACCCGTCGCCATCGTAGTCGCACCATGCGGGCGCAAAACTGTACCGATCATTGTTCTGATTTATTCCGGTCTCCTGCGTTGCATCCTCGAAGGACCCTCCTTTGCTTGTCAGAAGGTTGCGGAACAGAAAATTGGGCGGACCGTTGCGGGCATCATGATAGGGAACCGGATAGCGGTACTGATCCTCGCTCTGAAAATACACGTAGCAGCACAGGTATAAGTCCACGCGTCCATCGCGATTGTAGTCGGCGGCCGCCATGCCCGTAAACGATCCTTGGGGAGCGGTCTTGAAGCGAAACGCATCCGGCTGCAAGGTGAACTTTCCTGTGCCGTCATTGAGAAACAGCAGCGGCCCGGAGCCTCGCAGCACGACCACGTCTTGCTTGCCGGAGTTTCGAAAATCGACGAACAGAGCACACGTCGTATCATCCAGAACACCCAGGCCAGAGGCTTCCGTGATATCCTCCATCGTCTCGTCGGATCGAATCTTGTAGAGGCGGTTCGGCAAGCCCCCTGGCTGGCACACGTAAATTTCGTCGCGACCATCGTTATCGACATCCCCAACAGCGATCCCGTTGCTGCCGTACACATCGATCCCGGTAGCGGCGTCCAAACGTGAGCGCCACCACGTGTTGCCCTTAATTAGCTGATCGCGGAATGAGGGCGTAGCGCCGAAGCAGTGTCCGGTTACATCTCGGAACAGAGGCTTCGCGGACTGGACCCGGGTCTCCGCAACAGGCTTAGACTCCAGCAGCTTGCCGTCTCGCCAGATTTGCTTCCATAAGCCGACGCGGTATTCGCCAGGGCTGGAAATTTCATAACGAACCCAATCGTCCGCCAACGCGTAAAAATTAGCAGTGCGAACTTGGCCCAGGCTTGAAATCCAAGCACGCAGACCCTCTTCGAATTTGGTATTGCTCTTATCGAACTCCGCCTGGTCAACGCCATCTGCAACGTTCTTGTACGCAGTCGGCAGGGGAGAGATTCCCTTAAATCCGGGCGCGAGGGGAAGAGCCCGTTTGTCCAGCAAGCTAGACAGCGCAGTCTCGATTTCCTTGGCTGCTTTCTCGCAAGCAAACTCATCGGCAGCGGGATCAATCCGCCGAAAGGCCGTTTCATAAGGATTCCGAGCTGACGAATGATTTGGGGAGGTGGAGACCGCCGCAGCGTTCGCGGGAAGAGAACGAGCTAGGGCGATTGCCGCAAGAAACTCGCGGCGATTCATGATTGCAGTGTACCAAACCGATCAACTCTATTGACAATCGATATCGACCGTCGATATCCTAGGCCCATGTCCAAACCATCCGAACTCTTGCAAGGGACACTAGACCTGCTCATCCTCCGAACACTGGAATGCGGCCCCTTGCACGGGGTCGGCATCTCCGACCGGATCGAACAAGTAACCCGCGGTGTCTTCCTAGTCGGGCCGGGGTCGCTGTTTCCAGCGCTGCATCGCTTAGCCGAAAAAGGATGGATTGAGGGCGAGTGGAGTGAGCACGAGGGCAAGCGCCGCGTGAAGACTTACACTCTGACGACATCCGGACGCGCTCAGCTAACCGAAGAAAAGCGGAACTGGAAAAAGGTCCTGACAGCTATGAACCGAGTGCTTGCCGAGGAGGTCTAGACAATGTCCCTCATCCCTCGACTACAGGCGATTCTGACCCGGCTATTGCGGCGCGATGCGGTGGAGGCGGAACTTGACGATGAGGTGCGAGGGTTCTACGAGACCATAGTGGAGCGCCACATCGGTCAAGGCTTCTCGGAGGGAGAAGCGCGCCGGTTAGCCCGCCTGCAATTCACGCCGCCAGAGCAGGTTAAGGAACAAGTTAGGGACGCTCGCACCGGTGCAGCTCTTTCGTCTCTCGCGCGAGATGTGAAGTACTCCTTACGCACGCTCCGGAAAGCGCCCGCTTTTGCGGTGGTTACCATCCTGACGCTCGCTTTAGGCATTGCCGCCAACTCCGCCATCTTTTCCATGGTCAGCAGGTTCGTGCTGCGTGCTCCCCCCGTGGGTGATCCAAGCACGCTGCTGGCTTTGCACACCATCCACCATGGCGAATGCTGCAATAATTTCTCGTGGCCTCTGTTTCGCGATCTGCAGGACCAAGCCAGATCATTCTCCGGCATTGCAAGCTACTACGAACTCGTACCAGTCTCGATGGGCGGAAAGGGAGAGCCGGAACGTGTTTGGGGTCAGGCCGCCACCTCGAACTTCTTCGATCTCGCTCAACTCGGCATGACGCTTGGCCGGGGCTTTAGCGGCGATGAGGAGAATCTGCCCGTGGTCGTGCTCGGTTATCGACTGTGGCAGCATCGTTTCGGCGCCGATCCGGCGATCACCGGTAAAACGATCACGCTTTCGGGCCGGCCATTCACCGTCATCGGCGTCGCACCCCCAGCATTCCGAGGACTCGACCTGATACTCGATTGCCAATTTTGGGTCCCGCTCGGCAACATCGACCAGCTGCTCCCAAACACCAGCAAGCACGATTCGCGCGTGTACCACTGGGTCACGGTGGTTGGCCGCCTCAGGTCCGGCGTCACGCGCACACAAGCCGCAGCTGAACTGGACGTGCTTGCCCAACGCTTCGCCAAAGCCTATCCCGAATCGGAGAAAGACGGCGGCTTCCGCTTTGAGTCGGCCGGTTCGCTTCCCCCGCGAGATAGGGCCGCAGTGATGATGTTCCTCGCCGCTCTTACGCTGGTAGCGTTGCTGGTCCTTTGCATTGCTTGCGCGAACGTGGCCAACATGTATCTGGCACAGGCCTCTGGCAGACAACGCGAGATGGCCGTGCGCCTCGCTTTGGGAGCCACGCGAGGCCACCTTCTCCGACAGATGCTCACCGAAAGCTTGCTGCTGGCGCTCGGGGGCGGTGTGCTCGGCGTCGCTCTTTCACTGTGGGCCACGCAGGCCCTGGCTGCATTCCGCTTTCCCGCGCCGGTGCCTCTGGACCTCAGTCTCAGCGTCGATTGGAGAGTCTTGCTTTACACGTTTGGCCTTAGTATCGCGGCGGGTGTTCTGTTTGGGCTGGCTCCCGCCTGGGCGGTTGCGCGTCCAATCATCGCGAATGGCCTCAAGGGCGGAGATGTGCTAGCGCGTCCCGGCCGCCTCTGGAGCCTTCGCAATGTTCTCGTGGTCTCGCAAATCGCCATGTCGCTGGTCCTGCTTTGCGCCACCGGGCTATTCCTGCGCAGTCTCCAGAACGCCTCGCGGATTGACATCGGCTTCAGTTCGAGCGGTATTTTCATGATGTCGATAGACCCACGGCTGAACGGCTACTCGGCCGACCGAACCATTCGGTTCCTGAACCAGTTACAGCAACGCGTGACCGCTCTTCCGGGCGTGACCTCCGCCAGCTACACCGATAGCGTGCCGCTATCCGGCGGCCACCGAAGCGATGCATTTCACGCCGAGGGTTCCGGGTCCGATGCAAACGTGGAGCTCTACATGGCGGGTCCTGGTTATTTCGACACCATAGGAACGCCTTGCATCGCTGGTCGCGAGTTCGCTAACGAGAGTCCCGCCGGGCCGAAGGTGGCGATCGTCAATGAGGCCTTTGCGGAACGCTTGTTCGCAAATCAGAACCCGATTGGTCGGCGCGTCAGCGGGCGCGGCGTTACGTATCAAATTGTCGGCGTGGTCAAGAACATAAAATCGCGCTTCCTCGGCGAGGATGTCAGACCTGTTTTGTACCGCTCCCTGGCGCAGGATATCGCTGGAGATCCCTCCTTTACCGGATACTCGATTCTGGTGCGCTTCGCGCGCGACTCGGGGTCCCTCGCCAGCGCCGTACGCCGGGAAATCCACTCGCTAGACCCAACACTGGCCATTTTCAACGCTGGAACCATGCAGGAGCATCTCCGCGACGCGCTCTTCCTGCCTCGCTTGGCGGGCACGCTGTTCGGCATCTTCGGCCTCTTGGGTCTTCTACTCGCTGCGGTAGGCCTCTATGGCGTCATGAATCACTGGGTCAGCCGCCGCACGCGCGAGATTGGCATTCGCCTCGCGCTCGGGGCGCAGATAGGCGGCGTGCAACGGCTGGTAATCCGTCAAGGAATGCTGCTCACCCTGATCGCGGTGGTGCCGGGCCTCGTCGGCGCATGGGCGGTAACGAAACTCTTCACCAGCGTTCTGTACGGGGTTCGTCCGCACGACTTCGCGACCTTCGCCATCGTGCCGCTGTTTCTCGCCGCCGTGGCGTTCCTGGCATGCTGGATTCCTTCCCGCCGGGCGGCTAGCGCCGAGCCCTTGGCGGCCCTGCGCCACGAGTAACCGCGATCATCGCTTGCCAGGTGTTGGCGGCGCGTGTTACTCTCTCGCTAAAGTCCGAATTCACGAGGAACCAATGAAAACCTTTCGTATTCTCTTGGCTTGTGCCACCTTAGCCACGGTAATCCAAGCCCAAAATACGGCACCGCCAAAGACACATCTCAAAGTCGGCGACGAAGCTCCCGATTTTTCACTTCCCGATACGGCTGGCAAGCCGGTGAAGCTGTCCGATTTCAAGGGCAAGAAAGGCGTTGTGCTGGCCTTCTTCCCTGCCGCTTTTACAGGTGGTTGAACGAAGGAAATCACCGCATACCAGTCTGGTATCGACAAGTTTAAAAATCTCGATGTCGAGGTGCTCGCAATCAGTACGGATTTCACGCCCACGCTAGCGCATTGGAAGAAAGAGTTGAACGCGGACTTCTCCATGCTGAGCGACCATATGCGAAAGGTCTCGGAGCTATACGGCGTGTTGATTCCGCAGATGGGTATTGCTAATCGAACCACGTTTGTAGTGGACACTGACGGCAAGATCGTGAGCATCGACGAAGGCGCAGCCGCACTCGACCCTACGGGAGCCGAGACGGCTTGCAGCCGACTCAAGAAGAAGTAACTCAGGGGAGCTTTCATTGGCAAGAGTATTGGTAACTGGCGCTCAAGGCTGCATTGGCAGCTGGGTAGTCAAGCAGCTGTTGGAGCACGGCCACGAGGTCGTAATTTACGACCTCGACATGCACCCGGTCCGCATTGCGAAGATCACGGCACCCGCTTTGGTATCGAAGCTGAAGATCGTAGGCGGGCAGATTGAAGACACGGCCGCAGTCAAGGCAGTAGTGAAGGACGAGGAGATAACGCACATCGTACACCTGGCGGCGGTGTTGATGCCGTTCTGCCAAGCGCAGCCAGTGATGGGCGGCCTCATCGACGTAATTGGAACCCTGAACGTGTTCGAGGCAGCGCGCGATGCAGGCCGGTCTGTTCGCATCGTCTACGCGAGTTCGTCGGCGGTATGGGGTCCTGAACATGCTTACGATGCTAAGAAGCTGGGCGAGGACGATCCGCTCAAGCCCGCGACCCACTATGGAGTTTTCAAGCAGGCCAACGAGGGGAACGCTCGCGCCTTTCACGCGGTAAACGGGATTTCAAGCATCGGGCTCCGTCCGTGGGCGGTGTATGGATTCGGGCGCGATCTCGGCCTGACGGCGGACCCTACTCTGGCGATGCGTGCAGTCGTTTACGGAGAGCCCTTTCAAATCCGGCTGAGCGGTTTTATGGATATGCAGTACGTAGAAGACGTGGCCGCTACGTTCGTGGGGAGTTTGTTCGCGCCTAGCGATGGCGCCCAAGTATTCAACTTGGCAGGTCACGTCACGAGCATGGAAGGGTTGATCGAAATGATCGATCGCGTACGCCCCGGCGCGGCGAGACTTCTAACAAATCACGGGCCGCAAGTCCCCGTTGCGTATCAGATGGACGATTCCCAACTAATGACGCATGTGCCAGGGTTGCCCAAGACGAGCCTAGAAATAGGGATTCGTAAGACAATAGAAATGTTTGAAAAGGAAAGAGGGAAAGTCTAAGTAGAAAGCGGCCCTGGAGGAGCCAGAGCCGCGTCTCTATACTAATCCGTTAACGCAGAACTACATCTTGCGCTAAGGTAAAGCTAAGTCGTGTTTCAGCCGGTACTCTCACTCTTTGTCCCCGTAGGACCTGCGCACCGGCTCCCAACGCTCCTCCGCTCGCCGCGCCAATCGCAGCACCGCGTCCGCCTCCCGCAATAGCACCGATAATCGCACCCAGGGCAGCTCCGCCTCCAATTACTTCGCCGGATTGCTTCCCGCGAGATCCGGACGAGACAGTCTCGTTGTTAGTGTTCAACTCGAACGTACGGCCATTCGCATTAAAGCTGGAAAGCGCAAGCCCCACCTCTTCATTACCGCTAATACGACCTCCCTGCTGCAACCTCACTACGGAAATAGTTGCATCGGAACCTATCGGAGCAATTGTCTGTCCGTTGATGACAACTGGCTGATCTAAACTTGCTCGATAAGTCTCGCCCACGTGGGTTGAGTCCGAATCAACAGCGTCGATCATTCGAGCCGAGATGACTGTGCCGGCACGGATGACCAGCCCTGCCGAGTTATAGGACTGTTGCAAATCAGGCCGATCATTCCTCAGTCTGTCAGAGTTACCGCGACGATCGTCCGGGCGGTTACCTTCGTCGAAAGAGATGCTCTCGACATCGTACCTGTTAAAGTGTTGCATCTGGCGGGCATCGGGG
>JANXQZ010000054.1 GCA_025353235.1 Bryobacterales bacterium | reverse complement strand
GCATCGGCGTGAACATCCAGAAAGGCAACCAGTTCCGACAGCATCTCAGGGTGCATCAGGTTGTCGGCCGAGGTCCATGTTAAGTACTCGCCTTGCGCCTTCGCGAACCCCGTGTTCAAGGCCCCGGGCAGCTTGCGATTTTCCTGACGGATGAGACGCACCCTCGGGTCCAACGTATGCCGCATCACGATCTCGGCGGTTTCATCAGAGGACCCGTCGTCCACTACGATCAATTCCACATGAGGGTAGGTTTGCTGCAGCACGCTTTGGATTGAATCGGCCACATAGCGCGCTCCGTTATACACCGGCAGAACCACCGAAACCAGTCCCTGGCGCGTGTCACATGTAAACCCGCGCAGATCCATGTTGAGCGAGCGGCAAAGCCTCTGCTTGTATTCGAGAAACGGAGCGTAGCCTGACCACGCGGTGAGTCCGCTGGTGGGCTGTGGCCGCTGAGAATTCGGAGCTTTCGAGTACTCGGGAAAGAATCGATAATAGAGGAGGTTGAGATAGAGCGGACGTACAGCGGCGCGCACGAACCTTGGCGTAAGCCTCTGAATGGAATCCAACCAGGAGTGCACCGCGCGCTTTTGCTCCACTGACGCTGCTGCCGGAACAGGCTCGGATTTGGGCTGCATTGCCCATAGCTGCTCCCTCAAAACGCGCGAGAGGTTGAGCGCCGCATCCAACTCTTCTACCATCCGACGCCGCTCGGGGTCATCCATCGCTCATATCGTCTTCACTTCCACCACGGTGAGGCCACGCTTGCGAGCTTCAGCTCCGAACTCCTCTGTTACATCGTGTTCGCCGCGGGACACGCCGTCCCAAACCAGCGCTGCGCAAGCCGCTAGATGCAGTTGGCGTCCCAGGATGACGGCTTCATCCAGGATCGCAGCGTTCGCTGCGGAGAAGGCTTCTTCATCCGATGTTGCCTTCGAGACGATCACCACATTCTCATCGTCTTCCACTTCGTCGAGCACCTCGTCGTAAAGAGGGCCCCAGTCGCCGGGCCGATCGATTACTGAAGTTTCGCGAAAACGCTTG
>JANXQZ010000005.1 GCA_025353235.1 Bryobacterales bacterium | reverse complement strand
ACGTCTGCTGCACATCCCACAAATCGTTGACAAGGTCCGCGCAGATGATGAAATCGAAGGTCTCGCCCAGATCGAGCCGGTGAACGTCTTGCTCTACAAACTGCAGATTTGGATAGCGCTGGCGGGCTGCTTCCAGCATCGGAGGACTAAAATCGACCCCCACTCCGTAGGCGGGCTTAACTGCTGCCAAGAGATCGCCCTGTCCGCAGCCAATTTCGAGCACCCGCATGCCGGGAGGAATGAGGAAGCGATAGATTCCCCACAGACATTGCTGATAGCCTCCTCGAATGCGCTGCCACCTACCCAAGTCAAGGGCAAACAGCTCCCAGTAACGGCGGCGATCCTCGCTGTATTCGATCTCAGCCGCATTCGAATTCACGGCTGGAAACCGATGCGAGTGGTCAAGTTATCCATTCATTTCAAGTATAGACATGCCCGACCTGGGGTAGGCGATCATCAAGACCAGAGTAAAGCAGGGCTATCGAGCTGTGTACAACCTTAAAGATGCAGTTCGAGATCGTAGGCGTGTCCAGAGACGATCGGGATCACAAGTTGCGAGGCGATGCCCCGCGCCGTTTTTATGTCCCGCTGTTCCACGGATTGGGCGACATCGCTCGGCTATTTGGGGTCGCAAGAATTGCTTAGCAGCCCTTTTTTGCCAACTTGTCCTCTCTGGCCGTGATCGTTACCGACGATCACCGATTTTGAAACTGTGCGTAAGGGCAACCGGGCCAAAACACTGGAGCATTCTCGATGCGCTCTCCGAGCACCCGGGCGTGACAGACATGGCAGAAGTTCAAAGACTTCACAGATTCACCCACTGGAGCGATCTGGACTAATTCTTCGAAAACACACAGTTTCCGCCCGCTGCCTTTCGTCGCGCCGAGGTCAAGCAGAGAGCCGTCCCGACTCTGTCGCGCGATCAGCGCCGAATAGATTTTAGATTTTAGGCGGGTAGGCGCCTTGAATTTTTCACGCATTCTTCCACCTCCCGCGGAATTGTTCGCGAGCTCGAGCAAGTAACCGTTCCACCGCCTTTTCGGTGCGTCCCGTCGCCTGCGCCACTTCCCTGGCGCTCCGTCGCTCCCAATAACGCCACAATAGGGCAACACTGTAATGTTGCGGCATCTCGTTAAGTATTTTACGGGCATGCCGCTCCATCCGCTCCCGGTCGACGACCGCTTCTACGCCAAGCCTGGTATCCGGCAAAATCTCGGCGAGCGCCGCGTCCAAAGGACCGGCTTCCTGAAGTAGTCGCCGGTAGTAATCCTCAATCTTATGGCGCGCGATTCCCAGAAGCCAACTCCGCAGAGAGGACGAGCCACGAAAGCCTCCCAGACTCTCCCAGGCTGCGATAAATACGTCCTGGACCAAGTCATCCACTAGGTCTTGCCTGGGATTCAGGCGGCGGCGGATGAACGAGTAAACAGCGTCGGTATAAAGATTTACAAACTCAGCGGTTGCCTTGCGGTCTTTCCGCAAAACCGCGGCCACCAACGCCAGGTCGTCGATACCCGTTTCACCGGATCGCTGCTCTATGGAAGCGGCGCTACTCGGCTTCAGACCACTATTACAACAAAACCCTTCGGGCGTTGCATGGAGCCCGTCCATGGGGAAAAGGTTGGCTGAAACATCCCGCGGTTTAAGCAGGGCCGGAAAGAGCCGGGATGTGGCATAATTACGTGACATCATAGGTTCCATTGGGGGAACTGGGCCTTCATCATGGAAGTCGGGGCGGTAAGTGAAAACCCCCTTTAGACGAAGATAGAAGTAATTCCGAAGTCTAAGCGATAGCGATTCAGCGCACCGCGACGGCCGATGAACTCCAAATCTATCCATGGCGCAGATCACAAACTTACGCGGCGTCATCATCCAACGCTTGTGCATCGCCACAGCGGTCGCGATGGTCCTCCTGCCTGACACTTGCGCCGCCTAAAAAACGACTTACGCCGGTTTTCAGGGCGGCATCTCCACGCTATCGGCGGATGGGCGGACTACCGTTGCCGCTCAGACCGTGGCTACATCATCGTACAAGCCGGAAAATGGACCCGCCATTGACGTATTCGGGGGCTCGCATTGGAACGATTTTTTAAGTTTTCAGGCGGATTACGTCTGGGATCGAAATGCGTTAACCCTTGACGCCTCGCCGGCGAGCGCAAATGCAGGAGCGTTCTATGAGCGGGAGTATCGAAGCAGCCAGCACGCGGTAATGGGCAACGCTCTTTTCTATTTTCGCGCGCGATCGTCACGGGTGCGTCCATTCCTGGCCGCGGGGACAGGAGTTGTTCATCTGGCGGCGGACCCCCGCGGTTTGGGCGCCGCTCAAGGAATCACGCCTCCCGGCGCATTCCGCTCGGCAATGGTCGTGCTCCAGGTTGGGGTGGGAATCGATCTGAAAGTCCGCCGGGGATGGGCTTTCCGCTACTCGTTTGCAGAGACCGTGAGCTCGAACCCGATTAGTCGCGAGCTCGACCCGCCCGCCCATCGCAACCTTGCGAACTTCCGAAATCTTTTTGGGATTGTGAAGGAATTCTG
>JANXQZ010001242.1 GCA_025353235.1 Bryobacterales bacterium | reverse complement strand
CTGCCGCTGCCGCCACCGCAACGCCCCCCGCGAGAAACATCCTCAACAGATGGCCAAAGAGCAGATTGAGTGTTTCGGGTGCGTAAAGGCTACCGCCGTAAACTTTCCAAAGAAGGATGGCGAGCAGACCGGGGATCCACGCGACCACCCATCCTGCAATCAGCGTGAAGCACTTGGCCGCGAGCATGGTCCCGATATTCGTCCCGGTTTGCAGCATGAGCTTCCATGCGCCGCTCTCTCTTTCGGCCGCCACCATTCGAATCGCCACGAACGGAAACAGGAGCGTAACTGCGAGATCGTACGCGCCAAATGCCGGGACCAGGATTCCGTCCAGCGGTGTCAGGCCTTGCGCGAGGGCCGCTGGACCGCCCCCGATTCCACTCGCTTCGGCATACGTGTTCACGGCGGTGATGAAAGCATTTCCCGCCAGCGGACCCACTATCAGCAACATCAGCCAGTAGGCTCGCGAGGCCAGCAATTCGCGCAGTTCCTTCGCTAGCAGTCTCCCAAATTTAGGTGAGTGCAAGGAAGACCTCTTCCAGTCCGCCTTCTCCGAGTCCAGCCCGACTCCGCAGTTCTGCAAGCGTGCCCTCCCCGACCACCCGGCCCTGGCTGAGCAGCACCAGCCGGTCGCAGACGCGGGCGGCATCCGTGAGCTGATGAATGGAGAGGAACAAAGTTCGGCCACGGGCGGGATAACTCCGCAGCAGCGCCATAACATCGCGAGTCTGGCGAAAATCAAGGCCGTCGAAAGGTTCGTCGAGGAGGAGCAACGGGGCAGAGGTGAGCAGTCCCAGCCCGAGCAGCATTCGCTTGCACTCGCCTTTTGAAAGCGACCCGACCGGGGCCTTCAGCAAGTGACCTAACTGCAGAGCTTCGGCCAACTCGCTGGCCTCGCATCTGGATCGCCCCTGCAGATCCGCGAAGAACGACAGTACCCAGGCAACCGGCTGATCGGGCCATGGGCGGATCGCGTCAGGAAGATAGAAAAGCGTCTGCCTGCGTGCAGGCTCGATTCTTCCGGAGTCGATCGGCAGCAATCTCGCCAAGCATTCAAAGAGTGTCGTCTTGCCTGCTCCATTGGGTCCGATCAAGCCTAAAATTTCACGTTCGCGGATGGAAAAGCTAACGTTATCCAGAATCGTATTGGAGCCGATGCGCTTACAGATTCCAGAGGCCCTAAGCAGCATGGAGTACCATAAGTGGACCATGATAACCGATCGGGAAAGGCAATCCGCGCTCGATTTATTGATGAAAACCCGCCAGGTTTTTCTGGACGCCGTGAACGGAGTGAGCGACACGCAAGCTCGCTGGAAACCGGCTCCGGATCGCTGGTCGATTCTCGAATATGCGGAACACCTGGCGGTCGCCGATGATGCCCTAGTCAGACTGGTAAAGAAGAGTTTGCAGACTTCTCCCGTATCGGAAACAGTTGAAGAGCGCCGAGCTCGCGAGGTCAAGATTCGTGAGACGCCGGTGCCTAGAGGTGCGAATCAAGCACCCGAAAGCCTGAAGCCGACTAGCCGTTTCGCGACGCTCGCCGATGCCGTAGCGGCTTTCCTGGCTGCGCGCGAGCGCACGCTCGAGTACACGCGCACCACCGACGCGGATCTAAGGAGCCACTTTCACCCCCATGCCGTGCTCGGATCGCTTGATGCTTATCAATGGCTCGCGGGCAATGGCCGCCATGTGGCGACCCATTGCGAGCACATCCAGGAAATCCGCAGTATGGCCGACTTTCCGAAAAACTAAGGTTACTTCATCAGATCCCCGCACGGAAAGTCGCTTGCCTTCCAATCATCAGGATCCTTCTTTGTGATCGTGACGTTTTGGCCTGAGAACAGCGGAAACGTGAAGCTTACGTCCTCGTTATAAGTGAACGCCAGTTCGCGGAGAAAGTTGAGTGCGATGCATTCTCCGAGCTTGAGCGATTCAGCGAAATCCGATCGCCAGTGAACGCCGGCGATGTTCCTCGCCATGCCAACGTTGGCCGCGAGCTTGTCCAATTCACCATAAACGGTGAGAGCATTGTATTCCGGGTGCGGGACTGCGTTTCCTGCGGCATCGCGCTCAATCGGAGTGACCTTTAAATCGTTAAACGTTGCGTCGGCGAAGATGGCTTTGAGAAGCGTTACGCATGCTCCCGCGACGGTCGCGTGTCCGGCTCCGTACGCCGGGTGAGTGGGGGAGCCTTCCGGATAGGCCATGGGAAGCAGGAAACTGTCGCCGCCAGCGTAGAACTTCGCGTTATGAACTTTGATGAGTTGGAGCAATGGGTCCATGTTTGAAAGATCCAGGTTGTAGTTAGCCTGATTCGTCTTCTGGAAATGGATGCGCGCGGCGAACGCTTCAGGCCGCTGACGCCGATGCACAAACCACTTCTGATACCAAACCGCTTTCAACGCACGGGTGGAAACTTCGGCCAGAATCACTTTAAAGTTGGGCTCGCCGAGTGTGCCGAAACCCATCTGGGTAGCGGAGGTGCCGTACGGATTTCCGCTGGCCGGAGACGCTCCAAAGCCGCCGCGCTTGGGAGGCGTGATGAGCAGCAGGCAGGCGTTGAGATAGCCCTGGAAAAGTTCGTCGATATGGACGTAATGCGAAACTTCTCGGCCGCTGCGCATGTAGAGCGGGGCGATGGGGCCGGGCTTCTGCGCGACGAACCCTTCCTGCGCTTTCAGATATTCAGCCGGATCCACTAGATAATCCTGGAAAGCAGGAAACCCGAAAGCTACTTGCGCGGGAGTCTTTTGCGCACCGAAGGGGACGTCCCAAAGCATGAACTGCGACAGGTATGGTCCGGTACCTGCGCCGGTAAGATCGCCGCGAAAGAGAGTATCCGTGGTGACCGCGTTGCCCACCTTGGGTCCCTTGAAGTCTCCGCCGAACGAGGTCAAATGGGTGGCCGCTTTCTGGGCGACGGCATTGGCGCCGTAGTCCGAAAACGGCACGTCGCGCAGCAGCGCCATCCAATAATTCTCAGCGATTTCGCCCATCGCTTCTTTGCTTTGAAACTGCGGAGCCTTCGGCAACGCGTATTGCATACAGTCCGGGCCTTCGGTGTCAAATGCCAGACCTGCCTGTGGATTCGTGAGTTTCTGCAGGTTTTTTGGGTCGAAGCCGAGAAAACCTACCGAGATATTTTGAAAGTCCTGGTGAGCCCCGCTGTCGAGCGCGGTTAGCAGGCTATCGAAAGACGATTGCTTGACGACACCGAGCGAATCGTGCTGAAGGCCTTTGCTGTAGACCTAAAAAAGCTGCTTGTCACCATTTGGATTTTGCTTGGTGACGGGTTGGTCTTCATAGAAGTCGGCGCAGTCTACGCGGCGACGCTTTGATTCTTTACGCCGATCTTCCGGCTGATTGAGGTGGTGTGTAGACATAGGTAATCCATAGTGCGTTCGGGGCGGAAAACATTTCAGTGCGAGCGGCACTAGTTTGCGGGATTCTTGACTTACACAAAGTAACAAATGTTTTCCAAGATACGCATTTGAAAAAAAGATGAAAGTTCCTGAGGAACAAACAATCTTACTTTAGACGTAAAACCGCGCACAGGAGAAGACACGGGATGAAACAGATTCTGAT
This sequence comes from Bryobacterales bacterium, assembly GCA_025353235.1. Classification (GTDB taxonomy): domain Bacteria; phylum Acidobacteriota; class Terriglobia; order Bryobacterales; family Bryobacteraceae; genus JANXQZ01. The sequence goes on along the minus strand of JANXQZ010001242.1, from coordinate 6,914 downwards.
CACCGGAGGGGCCGGATTCATCGGTTCCCATCTGGCTGATGAGCTGTTAGGGAAGGGTTACAGGATACGAGTCCTGGATAACTTATCCTCTCAGGTCCACGGACCCGACCGCAAGGTGCCGCCTTACTTAAATCCGGAAGTGGATTTGATCGTCGAGGACATCCGCAACGCCGACGCCGTTCGAAAAGCGCTTCGTGGGGTGGACGCGGTATATCATCTGGTCGCCATAGTAGGGGTCGGCCAAAGCATGTATGAGCTGGCCCGCTATACCAGTGTGAATAACTACGGCACGGCCATCTTACTGGAGGCTCTCATTGAGCAGCCAGTGGAACGGCTCGTGGTCGCGTCCAGCATGAGCGTGTACGGTGAAGGTCTGTATCAGGGACCGGACGGTTCCACTCACTCAAATATCGAACGGACTCTCGACCAGTTACGCCGGAACGATTGGGAACTGCACGGTCCTAAGGGCGACTTGCTGAAGCCCGTCGCAACCCCGGAATGGAAAACACCCTCGCTCGAATCGCTGTACGCGCTCTCGAAATACGATCAGGAGCGCATGTGCTTGATGATTGGCCGCGCTTACAACATTCCCACGGTAGGCATGCGCTTCTTCAACGCCTTCGGCCCCAACCAGGCGCTCTCCAATCCCTACACCGGCGTGCTGGCGATTTTCGCCTCGCGGCTGCTAAATAACAAAGCGCCTCTGATTTTTGAAGATGGTCAGCAGTTGCGCGACTTCGTCAGCGTTCATGATGTAGCGCGCGCCTGCCGCTTGGCGATGGAGGTTCCCCAAGCTGCTGGGAAGGTCTTCAACGTGGGCAGCGGAAGCCAGTACACGGTGAGCGAGATTGCGCGCAAAATGGCGCAAGTGCTGGGTAAGCGGATCGAGCCCGAGATCACCGGGAAATATCGCGTCGGCGACATCCGGCACTGCTTTCCGGACATCGCGCAGGCTCGCAACGTGCTTGGCTACGCCCCCGAGGTCGGGCTAGAAGATGGGTTGGTGGACCTCGCAGCTTGGCTGGACGGTCAGATCGCTTTCGACAGGTCTTCAGAGATGCGCGAGGAGCTAGCATCCCGCGGGCTGGTGGTGGGCTGATGGCCAAATTCGCGTTGGTGAATCCCACGTGGTCGTTTGAGGGCAGCATTTACTTTGGCTGCCGCGACCCGCACCTGCCGCTCGAATTTGGGTATTCGAAGGCGCTGCTGGAGACGGCGGGGCACGAGGTGGTCATTGTCGATGGACAGATTGACTGTCTAGATTACGGTGAGATGAAGGCGCGGGTCGCTGCTTTCAGGCCGGACTATACGGTGGTCACTACCGCCCCCAGCTACTTGTTCTGGCGTTGCGCGCCTCCCGAATTGCGGGTTCCTCAAAGCGTGGTTCAGAATCTCAAAGACGTGGCCGGGACGCTGGTAGGCGTGGGACCGCATGCCTCCACCACTCCTCGGACCGCGTTGCAGAAGTTGGGGATGGACGTCGTGGTGATTGGTGAGTGCGAAGAGCTCCTGCCGCAACTCGTGGGTGATTGGGACCAAGTTCCTTCCATTTGCTATAGGGCGGGTTCCAGTATTCGGGTGCAAGGCTCGCCCCGTTCTTCGAATATGGCGGACCTCCCCGCGCTGCACTGGCCCGCCGATGTGCTGGCGCGGCATTCCCACCATCACCACCGGTTCGATGTCGCTCCGGCCGGGCCTGGCGCGGAGATGGAAACGTCGCGCGGCTGCCCATATCATTGCACCTTTTGTGCCAAGGACAACTTCCGCAACCTCTACCGGAAGCGTCCGCTGCCTGTGATCCTGGAAGAGCTGGATGGGCTGCTAGGAGCAGGCGTGGAGTACGTGTATTTCATCGACGAAATTTTCCTGCCGAATCGCGAGTTGCTGGAAGCTTGTGCGCAAAGAAAGCTGAAGTTCGGCGTGCAAACCCGCATCGATCTGTGGACGCCCGAAATGCTGGACTTGCTGGGTGCCGCAGGTTGCGTCTCCATCGAAGCAGGAGTGGAAAGCATCACCAAGGAAGGCCGCAAGCAGCTTGACAAGAAGTGCAAGATGACCACGCAGGAGTTGGCGGATCGGCTGATTCACGCGAAGCAGCGCGTTCCTTTCGTGCAGGCTAATCTGCTCGAAATGCACGAAGACAACGCGGGCGATATCGAGACTTGGCGGCAGTACCTGATTGACCGTGGAGTGTGGGCGAATAGGCCCGTCCCTTTGTTCCCGTACCCAGGTTCGCCCGACTACACGAAGAGGTGGGGCGCTACTACCGACGATGCTTGGGAGCGGGCGCACGACTTCTACTTGAACGGTTTTACCGAGTTCAGCGACATTCAGGAGGAGCGCCCGGTATCGCTGGTTCAACTTGAGCTGACATCGCATGGGGCGTAAACCCAAATCCGTTTTGATGACCACCGATACGGTCGGTGGCGTCTGGACTTACTCTGTGGAGCTGGCCGCCGCTTTGGGGGCGCGCGGCGTTGAAGTCTATCTGGCGGCCATGGGCGGATTCCCTTCCGGCGCGCAGCTCGCGCAGGTTGCCAGCCTCCCTAACGTGCAGCTATTCGAGAGCGCTTACAAGCTGGAGTGGATGCCTGAGCCGTGGGACGACGTCCGTCGCGCGGGCGACTGGTTGCTAGGAATCGAGGCTCGCTATACGCCCGATCTGATCCACCTGAACAACTATGCGCAGGGAGATCTGGATTGGTGCGCGCCGGTTTTGGTAGTGGGACATTCGTGCGTTCTTTCGTGGTGGGAGGCCGTTCATGGAATCGCAGCCCCGCCCGAGTGGACCTCCTATGCTGCGCGGGTTCGTCAAGGACTTCGCGCGGCAAGGCTGGTCGCGGCACCGTCTCATGCGATGCTTGCAACGCTGAATGCGCACTATGGTCCGTTCAGGGAGACGGCCGTGATTCCGAACGGGCGCGACACAAGGCTATTCAATCCGGGAGCGAAGGAGCCGTTCCTGTTAGCTGCCGGACGCTTATGGGACGAAGCGAAAAACGTGTCAGCCCTCATCGGTGTCGCCACCCAAATTCCATGGCCGGTTCGCCTGGCTGGGGAACCTGGCGAACGAATACGACACAACAACGTGCAGTACCTCGGCCAACTCTCTTCAGAGGCAGTGGCCGATCAGATGGCGCAAGCGAGCATTTACGCTCTGCCGGCCCGCTATGAACCGTTCGGCCTCTCGGTGCTGGAGGCAGCCCTTTCCGGTTGCGCCCTGGTGCTAGGCGATATCCCCAGCTTGCGAGAAAATTGGAGCGAGGCCGCCCTGTTCGTAAGCTCTCAAAATGATCTGCGCCATGCGCTCGGCCTGCTCATCGAAAACGAATTGCTACGAACTCGCCTGGCAAACGCAGCACTGCGTCGCGCCGCTTCGTTCACTCCCGAACGCATGGTCAACGCATACTTGGACGCGTATGAGGCGCATGCATGCGTATAGTCGGTTTTTACCATTCCCTCATCTCCGATTGGAATCACGGGAACGCGCACTTCCTCCGAGGCGTGGCAAGCGAGTTTATCGCGCGCGGACACGATTTTATCGTCTATGAACCTGCGGACGCGTGGAGCGTCACCAATCTGATCCAGGAGCACGGACCAGCCCCGTTGAGGGCATTCCAAGCGCACTATCCGCAACTGCGCAGCGTCCAATACGATGCCGCGACCCTCGACTTGGATCGCGCGCTTGACGGAGCGGACCTGGTCATCGTCCATGAATGGAATGACCATGCGTTGATTAGCCGAATTGGCGAGCATCGGCAGTCCACGCGGCCGTACGCGCTGCTTTTCCACGATACGCATCATCGATCTGCCACTGACCCGGATAGCATGGCAGCGTACGACCTGTCAGGATTCGACGGCGTGCTCGCCTTCGGCAATGCGATTCGCGAAATTTACCTCAAGCGAGGATGGGCGCGTCAAGTCTGGACGTGGCACGAGGCTGCCGACGCGCGTCTCTTTCGCCCGCTCCCTGCTGCGTCCAAAGAGGGCGACTTGGTGTGGATCGGCAATTGGGGCGACGAGGAGCGCACCGCTGAATTGCTGGAGTATCTGATCGAACCCGTGCAGCGGCTCGGCCTGCGGGCGCGCATGCATGGCGTTCGCTATCCCGACTACGCACAAGCGCTGCTGGCCAACAACGATATCGAGTACGGCGGCTGGCTGCCCAACTTCGAGGCGCCGCTGGAATTTTCCAAGTACCGAGTCACGGTGCACGTGCCTAGGCGCCCGTACACGGAAGCACTGCCTGGCATCCCGACTATCAGGCCATTTGAGGCGCTCGCGTGCGGAATTCCCCTGGTCAGCGCACCGTGGAATGACTGCGAGGGTCTCTTCACGGAGGGCAAGGATTTTCTGATGGCGCGCAGCGGCACCGAGATGCGGAAGCATTTGCGCGATGTCTTGAACGATCCGGCTCTGTCGCGAGAGCTTGCCCAAAATGGGCGCCACACTATCTTGGAACGGCACTCCTGCAAGCACCGAGTGGACCAGTTGCTGACGATCCTTCAAATCACAGCGCCTCTGGAATTGGCAATGGAGCACTCTTGATGCGTATCGCTTTTTTTGGATCGAGCCTGGTCTCGGCGTATTGGAACGGTGCGGCCACGTATTACCGCGGAATTTTAAGCGCTCTGGCCGCGCGCGGTCATCAGTTTACTTTCTACGAGCCTGATGCCTACGGCCGCCAGCAACACCGCGATATCGAAGACCCGACTTGGGCAAAAGTGGTGGTCTATTCAAGCGAGGGGACAGACGGTGTGTATGCCGCGCTCGATTCTGCCGGGTCGGCCGACTTGATCGTGAAGGCGAGCGGGGTGGGAGTATTCGACGAACTGCTGGAGGGGGCAGTGCTCGAGGTGAAGCAGCGCGATGCCCTGACTATCTTCTGGGACGTGGATGCGCCCGCCACGCTTGATCGCTTGCAGAACAACGACTCTGATCCGCTCCGTAAGCTTCTCCCGCGCTACGACTGGATTTTCACTTATGGCGGCGGCGATCCTGTCGTTCAGGCATACATCGAGCAGGGGGCCCGCGAGTGCGTGCCGATCTACAATGCGCTCGATCCCGCGACGCACTTTCCCGTGCAACGCGATCTGCGCTTCGAAACCGACTTAGCTTTCCTAGGGAACCGCTTGCCTGATCGCGAGGCCCGCGTCGATGATTTTTTCCTAAAAGCCGCACACTTGGCGCCTGACAAACAATTCCTCCTGGCAGGCAGCGGGTGGAGCGACAAGAACGTGCCCCCAAACGTGAAATACCAAGGCCACCTGTTCACCGCCGATCACAACGCCTTCAACTGCACCCCGCAGGCCGTGCTGAATATCAGCCGCGAAAGCATGGCTCGTTATGGTTTCTCGCCCGCTACCCGCGTGTTCGAGGCGGCTGGAGCGGCGGCCTGCATCATAACCGACTATTGGGAAGGAATCGGAATGTTCCTGGAGCCAGAAAAGGAGATCCTGGTGGCGCGTGACGGGGAAGAAGTTGCGCAGCATCTTAAATCGCTCTCGCCTGAGCGAGCCCGCGAAATAGGCCAAGCCGCCCGACGCCGGGTTCTGGCAGAACATACTTACGCGCAGCGAGCCTTCGAAGTGGATCGCGTCCTCAGCGGCGCGTTAGCGGGGACTCTGGCGTGAGCCACTCCCCCCTGCGCTTTGTAGTTTGCGGCCTCTCCATTACTTCGTCCTGGGGGAACGGCCATGCGACCACCTATCGCGGCCTGGTTCGGGAACTGAAAGCGCGCGGACATGACGTCCTCTTCCTGGAGCGCGACACCGAATGGTACGCCAACAACCGCGATCTTCCTAACCCTTCTTACTGCCGCGTGGAACTCTACCAATCCGTCGAAGATCTGAAGGAGCGATTCACACGCGACGTCCGGCAGGCAGACGTCGTCATCATCGGATCGTATGTGCCCGACGGCGTTGCAGTCGGCTCCTGGGCCACCAAGATTGCTCGGGGCACCACTGCCTTCTACGACATCGATACGCCCGTGACGTTGGCCAAGCTGCAGCGCGGGGACGAAGAGTATCTGGCCGGCTCGCTCATTTCCCGGTTCGATCTCTATCTATCGTTCACAGGCGGCCCGGCGCTGCGCCACATTGAAAAGCAATACGGCTCGCCTTGCGCTCGAGTCCTGTACTGCTCCGTTGATCCCGAACTTTATTTTCCCGAGTCCACGCCGCCTCGCTGGGACATGGGTTATCTAGGCACCTATGGAGAGGATCGGCAGCCTGCGCTCGAAGCGTTAATGCTGGAACCTGCTCGACGCATTCACGATGGCCGTTTCCTGGTGGCGGGGCCGCTCTATCCCCCGGACATGGCGTGGCCGTCCAACGTGCAGAGAATCGATCACTTGCCACCCGCCGACCACCGTGCATTCTACAACTCGCAACGCTTTACGCTGAATGTGACCAGAGCTGACATGGTTCGGGTCGGCTACTCCCCGAGCGTACGGCTGTTTGAGGCGGCGGCCTGCGCCACGCCGATTGTCAGCGATTACTGGGGCGGTCTGGAAACGATCTTCACAATCGACAAAGAAATTTTGGTGTCGCATTCCACTGATGAGTCGCTCGTAATCCTGCGCCAGATGCGGGATGACGAGCGCATGCGAATCGGGGAGCGGGCGAGGAAACGCATCCTGGCCCGACACACTTCCGCTCATCGCGCCGCTGAACTGGAGGGATATGTCTACCAGGTATTAGAGAAGCCTAAGCCGCGAGCTTTGGGCAGCTTAGAAACCGCTTACTCACGTGCGCGGCTCGGTAGCGCTTACTGAGCCGTGCGCGTAAGCAAGCGGTAAGCAACTTGTTCGCATGAATCGGTTTCCATTCATAATAGAGTCTGTCCCGCATGCGAAATCCGGTTTTTCCGCTGACCTTCTCCTTCCTCTGTCTAACGGCCTCCGCCCAGACGAC
>JANXQZ010000486.1 GCA_025353235.1 Bryobacterales bacterium | reverse complement strand
GCGGGTTCCACGAAGCCGTGCGCGGCGTGCTTTCTCATCATATGGTGATTCGCGAGGGAAAGATTGCGAACTATCATCCCTATCCTCCTACGCCTTGGAATGCCAACCCGCGCGACGAATTCGGAACTCCGGGACCGTATGAAGACGCGGTGCAGAACACGCCTCTCTTCGAGGAGAATGGACCCGATAAATTTAAGGGCATCGACATCATGCGAACTGTCCGCAGCTTCGATCCCTGTTTGCCCTGCGGCGTTCATATGTATCTTGGGGAAGGCAAAACTCTCAGGACGATTCACTCGCCGATGTTCGGAAACCAGTAACATCGGACTCCATGTCAGCGACACAGGAATTCCAGGAGCGCGCGGCACGCATTGAGGGGTTGGTGCAAAAGCTGGAGTCGGCGGCTGACCCCGCGCTGCGTGCGACTGCGAGAGAGTTGGTCCAATGTTTGATGGAGCTGCACGGCACCGGTATCGAGCGCATTCTGGAAATTGCTTCCACTGCGCCCGAAGCTGGTGCCGGGCTGCTCGAGTCGCTGGGACACGACGAACTCGTAAGCAGTCTTCTGGTGCTTTATGGCCTCCACCCGGAGGATTTCGAAACTCGCGTCCGAAGGGGTATCGACAAAGCGCGGCAGGCGCTTCGAAAGCAGGGGGCGAGTCTGGACGTGCTCGCACTCGACGAGACGATGGTGCGCGTGCAAATTATCGGGGCGGGGAAGGAGGACCTGCAGTCGGTGGTTCGAGATGCCCTCACTGAAACAGCTCCGGATGCGGCCAACATCGTGATCGAGGGAGGGCGGCAGCAGTCCCAAGGTTTCGTGCCGCTGTCGAGTTTACTTGGTAGTGGACTCGCCGCAGTTAGGGCCGAGTCTGTCCAGCCATGAGTTCTTTCGCCACCTTGCAGCGGCTCGCGCGCAAGGCGGAGCCTGCTGAACGTTGCGGGTTGTGCGGTCTGGGCTTGGCCCATGGGCACCGGCACTTAATCGATCCCGCAAACCGCAAGCTGGTCTGCTCATGCGACCCTTGTTCTCTCTTGTTCTACGAGAGTGGGGCCACGAAGTACAAGAGAGTGCCGCGGGATGCGCGCCTCCTGCGCGACGTCGTCATTTCGGATGGCCAATGGGAAAGCTTGATGATTCCTATCGGCTTGGCTTTTTTCGTGGAAAGCAGCGCGGAAAAGCGAGTGCTCGCGCTTTATCCGAGCCCTGCCGGGTCCATGGAGTCGCTACTCTCGCTCAGCGCCTGGACAGATATTGTTAGCGACAACCCGACTCTGAGCAAGATGCAGTCCGACGTAGAAGCGCTGCTTGTGAATCGTTTAGAGCACGACGCTGAGTACTATCTTGCGCCCATCGATAAGTGTTACGAATTGGTCGGCTTAATTCGCGGGAACTGGCATGGCTTTTCTGGGGGCACGGAGGTTTGGGTCAAGATCCGAAAGTTCTTTAAAGAGCTGAAGGATGGTGCGTATGCCTGATCTGAGCTTCCGCGTCGAATCTGCTGAACCGGTGCTATTCGCCGCTTCGCCTCTGATCGCCCTGAAGGTTCGTATTGACAATGCAGTTATAGACCAGCCGATTCATACCATCGCGTTGCGGGCGCAAATTCAGATTGAGGCCACTCGCCGCCCCTACACGCCCGATGAGAAGGAGAGGCTGCTTGATTTGTTTGGCGAGCCGGATCGCTGGAGCCGCACGCTTCGTTCCATGCTTTGGGCCCACGCCAGTGCGGTGATTACGTCTTTCACGGGCAGCACTATCGCAGAGATCCAAGTCCCGTGCACGTTCGATTTCAATGTCGCGGCCACGAAATATTTCCATGGGCTTTCCGAGGGTGACATCCCAATCATCCTGCTCTTCAGCGGCACGGTCTTTTATGCAAACCCCGAGGGAGCCCTGCAAGTTGCCCCGATTTCGTGGGACAAAGAAGCGCGTTTCCGCGTGCCTGTTCAGGTATGGCGCGACATGATGGACGGTTACTATCCCAACAGCGCCTGGCTTTCGATACGCAAGGACGTCTTCGAACGCGTGTACCGCTATAAGGTCCGCAGAGGCCTGCAGACGTGGGAAGAAGCGCTCGAGGGACTGTTGGCTGCGGTCGAGACAGAGGCGGTGGTTCAATGAACGCCAAGATGATGGACGAGATTGCAAACGCCGTTCTGTACGAAGGGTATTTGCTCTATCCCTATCGCAAGTCGTCGATCAAGAATCGGCAGCGCTGGAATTTTGGAGTGCTCTACCCCAGATCGTATTCCGAAGGGCAATCGGGCGCGGATGCCTGGAGCATGCAGACCGAATGTCTCGTGCAAGGGAGTTCGGAGGCGACGGTTCATGTGCGGGTCCGCTTCCTCCATCTTGTCGAGCCAACGTCGGGTGAAGCCGTGGAGCGCGAGTTTTCTTTGGAAGCCGGCGACACCCGACCGTTTTCTTTCGAGTCCATCGAAGGCAGCCTCGAAACGGAAAGGGAATGGATTGCGGACGACCTCTTCAAGGTTCGCGTCCGAGTTTACAATACAGCGGCGTTGGACGGCACCACTCGAGAAGAAGCGCTCACACGATCAATGGTTTCGACGCACACGATTCTAAGCGTCGAGAATGGGGCGTTCGTGTCGCTCTTGGAGCCGCCGGACCACTTGCGCGAGTTGGCGTCCAAGTGTCAGAACATCGGAACCTGGCCTGTTCTGGTGGGAGAAGACGGCCAGCGCGACGCGATGCTCTCATCGCCGATCATCTTGTACGACTACCCCAAGATCGCTCCAGAGAGTCCCGGCGCTCTCTTCGACGGGACTGAGATCGATGAAATTCTCACCCTGCGGATCATGACTTTGACGGATCAGGAAAAGGCGGAGATGTGCCTGTCCGGCGATCGGGCGCGCGAGATTCTCGAACGAACCGAATCCATGCCAGCCGAGCAGTTCATGAAGCTGCATGGCGTGTTCCGGAGTGTGTCATGAACGAGTGGGAATTTCAGCTACTGGAAGAGAAGGCCCCGCTCATTAGCGTTCCGATTCCTGGTGGCGAAGTGAAGGTAGGCGATTTGGTCCGTCTGCGCCCTCGCAAGGGGGGCGACATCATGGACTTGGCGCTTGCGAACAAAGTCGCGGAGATCGAATCTATCGAGCAGGACTACGACGGCAAGGTTCATCTCGCAGTTGTGCTGGAGGACGATCCCGGTAAGGATTTGGGGGTGTTGCGGCAACCCGGGCACCGCTTCTTTTTTGCGCCCGAAGAAGTTGAGCCGCTGCAGTTGCCGAAGATTTTGATAGCAGGTATTGGAAACATCTTCTTGGGGGACGATGGATTCGGCGTTGAGGCTATCCGGCAATTGGCGGGTCGCAAATTTCCCGAACATGTAAAGGTAGCCGACTATGGCATCCGCAGCTACGATCTAGCCTACGCCTTGCTGGATTCTTACGATGTAGTGATTCTGGTTGACGCCTCGCCGCGAGGAGGCACGCCAGGAACGCTGTATGTAATCGAGGCGCAACCGGATAAAGACACCGCCGCCCCCG
>JANXQZ010001218.1 GCA_025353235.1 Bryobacterales bacterium | reverse complement strand
CTCCACTTCTTGCTCCCAAACCATCTTGCCGGTTTCCACATCGAACGCGCGAACCTTGCGATCGCGCGTTCCGGTGAAGATGAGTCCTCCAGCCGTAATTAAGGGTCCAACTTTGGGGTAGTGAGTGCCGGTATCTTTAAACCCTTTAGCCGCAAGCTCCGGAACTTCGCCGAGCGGGATCTTCCACTTAATGGTGCCTTCGTTTAAGTCGTAAGCAGTGAGGGAGGTCCAGGGCGGCTTGATTGGCGAGAGGCCGTCACTCGCGATCATGAACCCAAATCCGCTCTCATAGCGACCATCCGCATTGGGCTTCAGTTCAAGTAGGCAAGGCAGATCCTTCGAGACCACAACCAGCGTGCCGTTCGCTGGATCGACAGCGGCTCCTCCCCAGTTCGCCCCGCCGTTGTTCCCCGGCATCTGAACGGTTGCGCGCTTACCCGGCGGAGTGAACAGACCTTGATTGCGAGCGCTCAGAATATCATCGCGGAAACGGGCGCGATCGGACGCAGTCAAGAACGGGCTCAGGTCATCGACAGTAAACGTCTGGCGCGCAAACGGCGGCGGCTTCAGCGGGAACGGCTGGGTGGGCCACGCCTTCTCTCCCGGCATGTCCGATACAGGCACGGGGCGCTCTTCGATAGGCCAAATCGGTTCGCCGGTCTCGCGGTTGAACACCCACACGAATCCTTGTTTACTCACTTGCGCCACGACATCCACCGGCTTGCCGTTGTGCCGCACAGTCAAGAGCTTCGGCGCGGTGGCATCGTCGTAATCCCAAATGTCGTGGTGAACCATTTGGAAGTGCCACAGACGCTTCCCGGTGCGTGCATCCAGGGCAAGCAGGCAATCGCCGAAGAGATTGGCTCCAGTGCGGTCCGCTCCGTAGAAGTTGTATTTGGCGCTGGCGGTAGGCGCATAGACGATGCCGCGTTTCTCGTCAACCGAAAGCTCGCCCCAGACGTTCGCCCCACCTACGCTCTTCCACGCATCCTTGGGCCAAGTCTCGTAGCCAAACTCGCCGGGGTGCGGGATCGTGTGAAATGCCCAGACTTGCTTTCCGGTGCGCACATCGAAGGCGCGCAGGTCGCCTGGTGCCGATCCATATCCTTGATTGGTCGCCGACCCTAGTATGAGCAGGTCCTCGAAAACGCGGCCTGGAGTGGTGGACTGCACGAGAGAAATAGTCTTGGGATCCCGTCCCAAGCCTTGCTTAAGATCCACGGCACCGGCCTCTCCAAAAGTGGCGCAGAGCTTTCCCGTGCGGGCGTCAATGGCGCGCAAGAAGTGGTTGCTGGCGAAGAGCAGTCGCCGGTCTGTTCGGTCCTTGCTTTCCCAATAATTGATACCCCGATTCGTGATGATCTTGGTATCGGGAGCAGGCGTATAAGTCCAAACTTCCTTGCCCGTGGAAGCATTCAGGGCGACAATCGAGTTGTTCTTCGCCAGGACGTAGATGAGGACGTCGACAACGATGGGGTTGAACGAATATTTCTTCGTGTCGCCCGTTGAGTATGACCACGCTACTTGCAGCTTGCTTACGTTGGAGCGGTCGATTTGGCGCAGGCCAGAGTATTGCGCCGAATCGCCACTACCGGCATAGTCTCGCCAGGTCAGGTGATCGGCAGCAGGTAAGAGAAAACAGCTGCCGATAAAAGCGGCGAAAATAACCAAGCCTCGCAAGGAATCAGCTAGGGTTTAGTTGTGACCGGCACTGCCGGAGTAGCGGCCTTTTGTGCGTCAGCCGCGACTTTCGCAGCAGCGGCAGCCTCGGCTGCTGCTTGTTTCTTAGTCTTCTTCTTCGGCTTCCCGGGCTTCGGCTGATAATTAGAAGGCGGTGCATCCTGCGCAGCAACCACGGCAGGCTTCGGCTCGGCGCTGGGCGGATTCATGCGCGCGTCCGGCTTGGTGCCGGTATCGTTCGGATCGGTGGAAACTGTAGCCGACACGTCGCCCACGATGCCCGGAGCTCCACCTGCCGGAACCGGAACGCTAACCGGCACTGTAGGACGAATGCTAGTCATCTGCGGCGCGCCCGACCGAGCAGCGGCCGAAACGTCGGGACCACGTTTGAGGAACTGCGTGTACTCGGTCACCTTCCCTTCCTTTACACGGTTGTCCTGTTCCCACTTCATGCGATCGTAAGCCGCGCGGTCTGCTTGCGGCACAGGCAGCTCAAGCTCGTTGAGCCGCTTCTTGGCGTTATCCACATAACCGCTGAGCGGGTAATCCTTCACAATGCGCGCATAAGCCTGTCCCGCTTGCGGCCGAAAACGATTGCCCATCTTGCTATAGGAATCGCCCAATTCCCAAAGCGCCATATCCGCGCGGCTGAATAGCGGATACTGATCCACCACGCGGCTCAGTCGGTTCGCCGCTGCCGGATTGCTGCCCTTCTTGTGATAAAAAGCGCCCACGCGGAATTCGCCATCCGCGATGGCTTCCTGAATATTCCTGAGAATCTGCTGCGTCTCCGGCACAAACTTGCTGTTGGGAAACTGCACTACTAACTGGCGGCATTCATCCTCGGCGCGCAACGCCTGCGTAGGATCGCGGTCCGCTTTGTCCATCTGCTTGTAGTGGATCATGCAGATCTTCTCTTGCGATTCGGCAGCTTCCTCAAGAGTCGGGTAGAAGAGAATGAAATCCTTGTACTCTGCTTCCGCTTGCGCCAGACCGTGAGCCCCGCCCTCGCGGTACCAACTGTCCGCAATGGCGAGCTTCGCTTTGGCCAAGTACTCGCTCTGATCGTAGGTATTGATCATGGTGTTGAGCGTGATGCGGGCCACTTCGTAGCGGCCATGCTCGATATCGCCAATGGCTTTGTCGAAGAGCACTTTGTCGGGCTGCTTGGTGTCCTTGGTGATGGGATTCTCATACTTCTTGCGGCGGAAACCGCAGGAGGTAAGCAGGCCCGCAATAACAATCGAAACCAGAAGAGTACGGAGCATATTAAACCTTGAAAATTGCCATGAACTAAATATGTACAAGCAGAGCATCCCCGGCCAAGTATTGCATCTCCCGGAAAGTTGCCTCCGGGTCGGGCGTGTGAAAAATAGATGACCCTGTGACGATCCAGTCACACCCGGCGCGAGCCACCGACGCCACGTTGTCGAGTGAGACTCCGCCATCGATCTCGATCCGGAATTGCAAGCCCAGCTCTTTTCGGCGCATTGCAAGCGCCTTCACTTTCTTAAGCGCATTCGGGATAAATTTCTGACCGCCAAACCCGGGATTCACGCTCATCACAAGCACGTAATCCACCACGTCAAGCACCTCGTCCAGAGTCGCGACGGGAGTGGAGGGATTAATGACGACTCCCGCCAACGCGCCCTCGCTCTGGATCATTCTTAACGTTCGATCCAAGTGCGGACAAACTTCCTGGTGAACCAGCACCTGATCGGCCCCGGCTTGAATGAACAGCGGCGCATACTTGTCCGGGTCGGTAATCATAAGGTGCACGTCGAGCTTGGCCTTGGTCACCTTTCGAATCGATTCCACAACCGGGGGACCCATGGTGAAATTCGGCACGAAGTGCCCGTCCATGATATCGACGTGAATGATGTTCGCCCCGGCGCGTTCTACAACGGCAATCTGTTCGCCCAGCCGCGCGAAATCCGCAGCCAGAATCGATGGGAGAATCTCAACCATTTATGGGGCTAAATCGATGTTAACACGGCAGCAAAAAAACCATCGCCGAGGTCGGTTCCAGGCCTTCGGTGTCTGATGCGCCAGTCGGCTGGGAAGGCGGCGAGCACATCCTCGTTCTCTTCGCGCTCCAGCGAACAGGTAGAGTATACCAGCGTACCGCCAGGCTTGAGTCCAGCGAGTGCGTTCTTCAGAATCGATTTTTGGCGGCTCTGCAGATCGGCTAGGTCGGAGGGCTTGAGTCGCCACTTGATCTCTGGGTTGCGCGCGAGCGTGCCGGTACCGGAGCATGGGGCGTCCACTAAGACGCGATCGAATTTTATGGCGAATGGAAGGGGCTGGGTAGCGTCCAACACCACCCGGCGGCAGGCTAAGTCGTTAAGCCCCCGAAGCCGATGCAAGTGCAGATCGCAGGCTAATGCTTCCGCACCCAGATCGATGGCTTGGGCCGTCTTGTTCCCCGGCGCGGCGCACAGATCGAGGAATGATTGGCCGGGTTGCAGATTCAGCAGCGGCACGATGGATTGCGAGCCGATGTCCTGGATGCGTCCCGTGCTGGCGACGTAGTTCTGTGGGGTCTCTAAGAAAGCCCTTGCGATCTTAGTGGCTGCTTGCTCTCCATATTGAGCGTCCCATCTCGCGAGCAGCCAGGGCGGGCAGGACAATTCGGTCGGGCGATCGGGCCACGTTACCGGATTCCGGTTCACTTTTCGCATCACTGCGTTGACCAGCGGAGCAGCCGAGACCTTGCCCGCGCGCCTGATCAGATCCACGCTCTCGCTGACAGCGGCGTGGGGCGGAATCCGCTCCAGATAGCGAAGCTGGTACATGCCCATGCGAAGCACGATTTGCACTTCAGTGTCGAGCGTGCGGTTGTTTGTCAGGCGGCCAATCATGTAGTCGAGCTGCATGCGATAGCGCAGGCACCCGAAGACGATCTCAGTGGCAAGTCCGGCGTCGCGGGCATCGAGTCGGCCGGAGTGAGCCAACAGATCGGACGCGTAAGCGCCCGATTCGACGCGCCGCAAAATTTCGTAGGCGACGCTTCGGGCCGGACTCACGTTCGATTTGGGCCGGGATGGGGAAGAAACTGGAGGCGGCGTGATACTTTATTTTACCGTGCGGCGCCGCGCTAATATTCAAACTTATGCCGAATAAACTCGACAGACGC
>JANXQZ010001201.1 GCA_025353235.1 Bryobacterales bacterium | reverse complement strand
CTTGGTCAGCAGTTCGGAAATTCGCTCCGGGGTAGCGGGCTTGAATTGCGAATCCACACCGTTTGGAACCACCGTGATTCGTTCCGGATCGACGCCAAGCACGTCGACCACCCGTTGTTTAGTGAACTCGGAAACTGCAATCATATGGCTCACCCGACTCGCGAGTTTCGGCATGAGCCATCGATACCAAGCGGAGAACTGGGGATTGAACCACTCCGGATGATCGAGGGGGATCAGGTCGTGAATCGTGCAAACCTGGCGCGTTACGGCAATTGGGCCTGTATTGTTCGGGCTCCAGAGCAGGCGCCCTCGGCAGGCGGCGGGGAGGTAGAACTGCTCCCACAAATGTCCTCGGGGTCCCTTTAGGCTCCGGCTCGGCCGAATGACTTGGAGTTCACCGTTTAACCGATTCGAGACTTCAATCGCGTAACGTTGCATTCCGGTAGGCCGGTGGGCGAGAAAGCGGGCGTTCAGCGCGATCCTAGGCATGGGATTTCTCCCCCAGCAGGTAAACGCGATTCATTTTGAGCTCCTGGGCGCGGCTCCGGCTTCGGACGCAGATATAACTGAGGAGCGACAGTACGACGAAAGCGGGAATCGCCCGTCCCTCGGCCCAATAAATGATGCGCGGCATCTCAGCGATCCCGACGAACACTACCGGGTACACGAAGAGCCCCAAGGGGTGTTTCCGACAATACAGCCGGTATAGCCAGCCGCATACCAAACCCATGACGAGCCAGTACAGTAGTGCGCCAAGTATCCCGTAATCGAGAACAGGCATCAGGTATCCGTCGCCGTTGTTGAATTCTGGATTTGCGCCCACGCCCAGGATGGTCATATAAGGATCGTCTCCATTGGCAAACGGAAGATCTGGATACATGGCCCCCATAATGCCGGAGGTCAGCGGGAACCGCCATAGGAAATGCCCCGTGAAGAAAGGGGCTCCGGTGGGCTCGATCCGCTGCAGAAGAAGCGCGCCGTTGTTGATCGCCGTGACGTAATATCCCAGCAGGCGAAGGCTCACGAATTGAAAAAAGTTTAGCTTGCCTCCCGCATAGAAGTTCAGCCACGACCGGAAATATTCGGTAGCAGCGAAGACAGCCAGCAGAACGCCGCCCGCATACGCAGGCGCGGCCAGCACCGCTAGGCGAAACAGGCCGACCATCCTGGGAGAATCGAGGATGATAAGCCGGATCAGCACCACTGCCAGGGGAACCGCTAGCTCAATGACGGCCAGCCGTTCGCTGTTCAAAAGCGCTCGGGCGAATGCCAGGAGAAAGATGATGGACAGCTTCCCGCGCACGTGTTTCCAGCCATGGACTATTCCGATAATGCCGCCCAGGACCGCGCCAATATGCCCAAACTGAGTTAGGGTGGTAACCCCGCTAATCGTAACCAGGTATTGTTCCTTCATCACGTCCAGCGCGCCTTTTTGCCCGGTGATCGCTCCGAGGATGATCTGCGCGTTGACGCCTCGAACGACTGCCGAGCCGGCCCAAACAACGTAACCAGCCACCGTAAGATAAAAGCTCCAGGTAAAGACTCGCAGCAAGAGAGGCCAGGGCAGATCCTGGGTCCAGGCGTACCTGTTTTCACTGGCTGCTGCGTGGGGCCGCGTGCTGCCTGCGAAAGCTCCCGCCGCGAAAGTGGTTACGCACAGCAGGCACAGATTCATCGTCGGCAAATCGATCCGCTTCGGCGTCCGCCAGTATTCGCGGTACATCCAGTCGGGGATCAAGTAAGCGGCCGGGATCAGGACGAAGCCCATCAGCGCTACGATCCAGGCGGGATGCAGCCACCAGACTTCCATATCCGGCTTGAGCCGACGCTGTTGCGGAATTGAGCCTCTCACCCTCGATCCTCATGGGCTATGGACCTTTCGTCACCGTATCTGCAATGATCGTGCATAGGCAGGTTATTGAGCGTCAGGAGATTGCGTGCTGCAGAGTTGTTTAAAGGGAATCATTTTTCTATTTCTTGCTTCCCTGATTGGAGCGGAAGGTCCGGCAATCGTCAACGTCACTGACCTGGGTGCTCGCTCCGATGGCACCGGTGCCGCTCAAACAACTGCGGCTTTCCTGAAGGCGTTCGCTACTAATCCGTCGGGCGAAATTGTCGTGCCTGCCGGGAGCTACCTTCTCGATAACAGCAGCGGAGCGATGATTGTTCATGATTTCAACGGCGAACTCTCCTTCAAAGGTTCGGCGCTCCTCGTGTTTACCGACAACACCAAAGGCGGCATATGGTTCATCGGCGGAACGGGCGCCCGAGTACAGGGTTTGCGCGCAACTTATCAAAATGCGCCGACTCGGCGAAACAGCCCCGAGGAGGAAATCAAGTTTAGCGACGCTACCGACACGAGCGTAAGCGACATCTCGGTCTCTAACAGTCCTGCGGCTGGCGTGCTGTTCTACAACTGCATCCGGCCAAAAGTGACCAATGCCGTCATCCGGGATACCTGGGCGGACGGACTGCACTTCGCCAATTGCCAGGACTCGCAAGCCACAAATGTGACCGCGATCAACACTGGCGACGACGGTTTGGCTTTCGTCAACTACGCTGCGGGGCCGAACAACACGGGCGGTTCCGCTTATAACGTAACGGTCCGCGACTCTCAATCGCGCGGCATAGCGGTGGTGGGACAATCCAACGTGACGATCGGGAATTTCAGAGTGGACGGCAGCGCTTCGAGCGGCCTGCTTTGCGGCTATGACTCTTCCTACAATACCCGGCGACCCGCCAACGTGCTGTTTTCTTCTGGAACGGTGTCGAACGCCGGCAAGTCGGGCAAACCAATTGGGAATAACTACGGAATTGAATACGACGGACAGGTGAGCTGCTCG
>JANXQZ010001188.1 GCA_025353235.1 Bryobacterales bacterium | reverse complement strand
CGAATCGCGCCGCCCGCCTCGATTCGGTTCAAAACCGGGCTATTCAGCTCTTCATGAAGGAGGAGCGTTTCGCGGATGCGCTAGCCGGGCTGCGCACTTTGCCGAAAAAGCAGATCAAACTGGAAGCGGCTTGCCATGAGGGATTGAAGGACTACGAGCAAGCGGCGGCGCTCTACCGGGAGGCGGGCAGCTTGAAGGAAGCGCTGCAATGCTACCGGTCAATCCCCGATGCTACGGCCGCGCTCGCTCTGATCGAAGAGATGGGCGATCATCCGGCAGGCGATTCGCTGAGGTGGATCGCGCGGCTTGAAAATCTGGTGGAAGAGCGGCCGGAGAATTTCAACCGAATGGTCCTGCCTGCGGAGAAAAAGCAACTGGAGCAATTGCTAGAACGAAGCTTGGGCGTGGCTCGGAAGAAGCCGGTGAAGGCGGTAGGGAAAAAGGCTGCCCTTCCCAAGAAAAAAGCCCCTGCGATGAAGAAGAAGCCGAACAACTTTTACTAAGGATTCGTCACGAACTCAGCCGGCGAATCCGGCAAATGCGAAACATTGACATATATGTCTTCCTCACCTCTATCCTGGTCTGAACGATTCGCTGGCAGTTCTTGGCCGCGTCGATACTAGCAAAGTTCCGCGAATTTCCGCGAATGATCAGGCTGCGATGGCTGCCTTTATTGCAGATTCAGGAAGTAGTGATTGGCCGCTTCGATGACCCCGCGACAGATATTGAAGGAGCAAGCCGGTTGAAAAATATAGGCGTGCTTATCGCACTCATATCGACCATACGCTTGTATGCCGACCCGCCTACCCAGGACGCAACCGATGTGATCATTCAACAAGAACGTGAATGGTCAGCCGCCTTCCTGCGGCATGATTACGCTGCACTGGATCGCATCCTCGCCGACGATTTTATAGGTACGGATGGCCGCGGAGTTATTTCCACCAAGGCTGATGAAATCGAGGAAGGTCGGGCACCCAAACCAGGCGCGCCCCCACCCCCGTTTGTAATTCTAGATGAGGCGCTATCGGACATGAAGGTTCGACTCTACGGCGAGGTTGCTGTGCTTACGTCTAGAAACGACGAAAGGGTACGAGCGGGCGAGCGCGAGACTGTCCTGGTATACAGACGCACAACTGTATGGGTCAAACGTGACAGGAGATGGCGGTGTGTCGCATTCCACGCCAGTCGCATACAA
>JANXQZ010001184.1 GCA_025353235.1 Bryobacterales bacterium | reverse complement strand
CTCCCGATGTCGGCTCCGGCGCACCTTCCATATCTCTCACCCAGAGCTTCGTTCAAGACTACTTCCGCAACGGATTCAACAACCTAGTCGCTGTCCCGCCACTCGGCAACGTGAGGTCGCTGGGTACCCAAGGCCTGGTTCAAGAGTTCGCCGATATCAAAAACTCGGCCAATAAGTACGCCCTCATTAAACCCAACATTAACGCTCCCGCCCTGGCTGGCGGCGCCGATATGGTGCAGTCCTACCCCGCCGTCTACGCTTATTACACTACTCTGGGGCCGACCACAGTGGGTTACCCCACCACGGATACCCTCAACTGTCCAACCCTGATCAGCCTTGTAGGCAATTCGTGCCAGTATCAGTTGTTCGATAAGCCTTACGCCTTATTCGTCTACAAAAGCGCACTGCTCGGCGGCACCAGTTTCGCCTTAGCGAATCCTTTCTATGCGAAGTGGCAGGCCATCGGCGGAATTACAGGCCCAGGCCCGGCGACCACTGCCGCCGCCTCCATCACGTCAGCCTCCGGCATCGCCGGCACGGTACAAACCTTTGATCGAGGCGCAATTTTCAGCTTGACCTCCGGCGTCTTGTCAGGCCGACTAGTCGCCGTAGGCCCGGGGGTCTACGCCACCTACGCGAGCAATGGAGGGTATGCCGGTTTTCTGGGTCTGCCAACCACGGACGAGCAGCTCTTGCCCAGCGGCCACAAGCGGCAGGCTTTCGAGAACGGATCCATCGAGTACGACCCCTCCGGAGCCACCAATCCCGTGGTCCGATACCCGATTTCCATCATCAGCGTAGCCCCCTCAGGGCAACTCAAGCTCAACTTGGGCGACTCTGTGACACTCACCGCCTCCGCATTCGACCCAAACGGGCTCCCTCTCACGGATCGAGCTATCGCCTGGACCACGTCCAATAGCCGAGTGGTCTCAATTGCAGCCGCAGGGCTTAGCCTGACCGTGAAGGCCCTCGCGGGCGGCTCCGCTACAGTGACCGCCTCGGGAGAAGCTAAATCCAGTACGCCCGTCTCAATATTTGTCACTGCTCCTTGCTGTGGAGTTGGCGAGGGCGCCCCTACCCCAGCGATCCAGCAGGCTTTTCAGGACGCAGTGATCCGCGGCAATTTAAAAATTAAGCTCCCTGCCGCACTTCCCGTAAGCCGTGCCGGATCCGGCTACGTGCAAACTGTCCAGGACGCCGCAACCAGTGCGACCTACCTACTGGCCTTGTCGGACCGTTCATCGTCGGCGTACGTCCTCACCGGCGCGATTCTGGATCAGTATCTGAAACTCGGCGGACCCTCCGGGCCACTCGGTTACCCGGTGTCCGACGCAAATGCGAGCGGGCGTCAGCAATTCGAGAATCAAGCCGCTCTAGCTGGCAGTCCCGTGCAAGTAGTGTCGGGTGCCATTCTTGCTAAGTGGGCCGCTACGGGCTACGAAGCAGGCCCTGCCGGTCTTCCCTCCTCTGCGCAAACCGACGTGCTCAGCTTTCGCGCGACTTTAGGGTCGGTGCAGAGTTTCGCAAATGGAATCATGGTGTTAACGGCGAGCGGTCCGTCTGCAGGCAAGGTGCTTTACGTGGGAGGTTTGATCGCCGCAGCTTACGCCACGGCCAGTGCAGCCACGGGAGCGCTCGGCCTTCCCATTTCCGATGTGATCTCCGGTGGAGGCCGCAATCGTCAGGATTTTGAGGGCGGTTTTGTGGATTTCGCCCCAGGAGACGCAATTGCGCAGATCCATTTAGGGGACCGCAAGCCGCTAGTGACGGCTACCCCGTCGGCAGTCCTGGCTGGCACCAGAATCCGCCTGTCCGTGGGCGGATTCGATCCGGGCGCTAGCATCCGCATATCCATCACAGGTCAACCCGATTTCCTGATCAAGACCGATTCGGGCGCATATGCCTGGCAAGTAGCCATCCCGTCCAATGCGAAAAGCGGGCTGGTGGCGATCCATGCGGTAGACCCCGCCACGTCCGCATCGGCGGATGGCTCTTATACCGTCCATACTGCCGCTGAACTGGTGCTGCAACTGACCAAAACAGCGGGCGACAGTCAAATCGGATCGCCTAGTTCGCTCCTGACGCAGCCGCTCGATGTTGTCGTCCGGGACGCGGCTGGCGATCCCGTCGTCGGAATACCGGTGCAGTTCTCGGCATCGCCAGGCGCTCAGGTGGTCTCCTTTTCGACAGTAACGGACCCAGCTGGACACGCTCGCGCCACCGTGCGGTTGCCTGGTTCCGAAGGAGTCGCGCTAGTCACGGCGGCAGCCGGTAAGCAGTTAGTAACATTCAACTTGCAGTCGCTGCACACCTCTCTTGCGAACTTTCCAAAGCTCAGCCAGGCTAACTCCCCAACCACCGACGTTCCCCTCGGCAACGGTCCAGATACGATAACCCAGCGGGGAGCGCTGCTTACCTCCGCCGCAGCGATTATCCGCTTCTACCAGAATCGCGGGGATCTGCCTTCCCCTAATGGCCTGGCAGACCCCCTCGCCCTCAACCAGTTCCTTCAGCACTTCTGCACTCCGGACAGTCAAGGCAGCCCGATCTGCGACGGATTTTTCGTCCAGCCCGGTTCGCAAGAGCAAATCGTAAATCCCTGGCGACTGGCAGCGTTTGTAGGAGGCAACCTGAACGTGTCGGTGGTAAAACCTGACCTCGCCACCGTCCGCGACATCCTGGGACTAGGCTACTCCGTGCTTCTGGCAGCAACCTTTCCGACAGCGGGCGGAGCTACCCAGTCGGGTTATGTGGTCGCCATCGGGGTAAACGCCGACGGTGGAATTGCGATCATGGACCCAAACCCCGCTTCAAGTCGGTCCACCTTAGGAGATGCCACGCTCAACGGAGCGATCCTGCTCACCCCTCGCGCTGCCTCCTTGGCTGGTTTCTTGGTAACTGGCCCTACTCCTTTCCAACTATCGTCACCTGTGGGCTTCTGCGGTAGTCCTGTAAGCCTCAACCTGGACGATTCACCCGGCGGGTCATTCAATCTGGTCTTCTGCGACGGCGCGCAAATCTCCTACCAACTAGACTCATCGGCACAAAGCGACTTTCACTTAACCCTGACCGATTTGGGCACCCCCGGCGCTCGGGCGGACCTGTCGGGTGCCGGTGCTAGCTCGTTCGCGATCAACCGCATCGGCTCGCAATGGACCGCTGCGCCGCAGAACACCGACTTCACCGCGTCGGGAGTTGTCAATGCGGCCAGCTACACGCCCGATATCGCACCGGGCGGAATGTTCACCGTGTTTGGTTCCGGCCTGTCAGGTTCCAACTCGCTAACCGCCATACAAGTGAACGGAATAGCGGCAACGTTAGTAGCCCAAAGCCCGTTCCAAATTAGCGCCGTCGTGCCTTCGAATCTGACACCCGGCTCATACTCCCTCACGCTGGCAACGCCTTTTGGGACGGCAACTCGGACCATCAATCTGGTCGCCGCAGCCCCGGCGATTTTTATCGTGGGTTCAAACCAAAGTGCAATCCTGAATCAGAACGGGACCCTAAACAGTCCAGAGAATCCGGCCAAGCGCGGTGAAGTAATCGTGATCTACTGTACCGGATTAGGGCAAACCATGCGGCAGGGGGCTTTGGACTTGGCGAATGCGCCCGCTACAGTGTTTTTGTCCTCAGCGCCATTAAAACCAGCCTTCGCGGGCCTAGCGCCCGGCTTCCTCGGACTGTACCAAGTGAATGTTTTCATACCCCTATCGGCTCCCCCAGGCCTAGGCCAGACGCTCACTATCTCCCAGCTTGGGAATTCCAGTAAGAGTGTGGAAGTAGCCGTTCAATGACCCAAAATGCTGTTTACTGCAAAAACTTGCCACACCGTACCGATGCATGGTTGAATACTGTACTGGGCTGGATATCAGCCTGGAACGTTTCGAATCGGATGTAACATTTAGCGCTTGACTTGCATCGCGCGGAGATGTTATCTATGATTTGATTGCGTTACAAGGGTTTAGCGGCATTCATTCGATGACGCGTGAATCCCGCGAGCACGGAATTTAGAGAAGTCTATAACAAGATTCAGCTGATGTACACGAAGAGCGACAGTCAAATACCGAGATGGCGAGAGGCGGCGGCATACTAATTCATGCTTGAGTCCCGCTTGTGCTCCACCTCAGTTTTGACTAGCGCCTTATCGAGGCACAGGTTGAACGAGAGAAC
>JANXQZ010001162.1 GCA_025353235.1 Bryobacterales bacterium | reverse complement strand
CGATATAGTCGGCGCGGCCCGCCAGGGCACATTCGAGAATGCGGTTGTCATCCGAATCATCCGGCACTGCTTCGAGAATTAGGTCCGGTGTCGCAAGGACAGCCACAGTCGTGAGTTTTAGCCGTATCGCTGAGGCGTCCTTCGCGGACACTTGAAACTTCAGGCGGAGTTTTTCGTCAAGCTCATCCAGGATTGCCGGTGAAATCACGAGCGTGAACGTCAACATCGGGCAAGTTCGAAGAATAGGCCAGGCAGTCCACCAAACATGAGGGCCGAGATGTAAATATTTGTATCGGCAACCACCCGGCTCATCGTTGTGTCGAGCGGTGTTCATTCGAGAGCCGCTCCACGTCCGCTTCGCTGGCAATCCCTAGCGCTTGCCCTTGTGCGCGCGTTCGCTTCAGCAGCGTTTCCCATTCCGGATCTGCTTCCATGTACCGTCGCAATGTTTCTCGGAACAGTTCGCTAATAGTGCGGTGTTCGCGCTTGGCCAGCGCTTGTGCCTTTAATAGCAAGTCGGGGGGCAAGGTGATGGAAACGGTTTTGGCTGTTCTCATGCTTGACACTGTAAAACATTGATAAGCCAGCGTCAACCGAAGAGCGGCTAGATGGTGCAACCATGTACTATTCATGAGTAGAATCGCAGTCAACCCGCACGCGTTTGGTAACATCGTCCCCAAGGAACCGCGAATGACCGTCCAAGTCGATTGGCACGCCAGACTCTACCAACGAAGCGCGTATGATGCTTCCTACCTCGAATTGGCTAAACGCCGCATTCTGCCTTTCGCAACGAGAGACGAACCCCTCAAGAAAGCTGCCGAAGAACTCGGTATCCCGATTTTTCAGCCCTGAGCTCTTGCCTGGGACATCTTGCCCTCATGAGTAGAATTGCAGTCATCGCCGACATTCACGCCAACATCTGGGCGCTGAACGCAGCGCTAGAGGACATCGCCCAACAATCCGTCTCGCACATCCTCAACCTGGGCGATGTCCTCTACGGTCCGTTGAAGCCGCGCGAAACGTTTGAACGGCTTAAAACCGCCTCAATCACCACGACCGTCTCGGGCAATCAGGACCGCGAGATATGCCAAACCGAGTGCTACGATAGTCCGACCTTCCGCTCTGTGCGGGACGAGCTCGATCACGAAGCCATCGCATGGTTGGACCAACTCCCCAACACAGCAGTCTTCGATGACATGTTCTTGTGCCACGGAACTCCAGACAGCGACTGCACCTACCTTCTCGAAGACGTAAGCAGCGGACATCCAACCGTCAAGCCTGAGCCCGAAATTTCCGCCTTGCTCGGAGAAGTGCGAAGTCCGGTAATTGTCTGTGCGCACACGCATATCCCGAGGCTCGTTCACCTCTCCTCCACGGGGCAGTTGATCGTGAATCCAGGCAGCATCGGGCTGCCCGCCTACCTGCACGATTCGCCGGTGCCGCATGCCATGGAGACTTATTCGCCGCACGCATCCTACGCGATCCTGGAAAAATCAGTCAATGGCTGGCAGGTCGAGTTTCGCTGCATTGCTTACGACCACGAGACCGCCGCACGCTGCGCCGAATCTCTGCATCGCCCGGATTGGGCGCACGCCATCAGGACTGGTAGAGTAACCTCCGCAAACGAGTTATCGTTATAGATATAGCTCCGAATGCCCATATCTCGCACGCTCCTGATCGCCGCGTCCGCTTCTGGATTGCTCTTTGCGGCTGAATCACCCGCCCCCTCCGCTTTTGCTAAATCTGTCAGCCCTCTGCTTTCAAACAGTTGCCTTGGATGTCATAACGAACAAACCGCCTCTGGGAATCTGAACGTCGCTCCTTATATGACCTCGACTTCCCTTATCGAGGGCCGCGAAGGCTGGGAGAAGATCATTCAGAAACTACGAACCGGCGAAATGCCGCCCAAGGGCATCCCGAAACCGGCCCCCGCCCAGGTGGACGCTCTCGTGAATTTTGTGCAAGGCGAGTTCGACAGAGCCGACCGTACACTCAAGCCCGATCCGGGCCGCGTGACTGCCCGCCGTCTGAACCGGAATGAATATTCGAATACCATCCGCGATCTCCTTGGCGTAGATTTCCGCGCCGAACGCGACTTCCCGACAG
>JANXQZ010001160.1 GCA_025353235.1 Bryobacterales bacterium | reverse complement strand
ACGCTTGCCGTCGCCAGCGGCTTCAAGCTCAGCGTGGCGTTGGAAGCTGCGCTGCTCGGCAACAAGCTCGTGGTAGAGTCGCCGGTATTCACGCCCGAATACAGCACCTGCAGCGCTTGTTGCCCGGTGAGGGTCCAGTTGTACCCCGGTGTCCAATCAAACGCGAAACTGCCGTTGCTGTCGCCCGTCTTCGCGATCCCGACCGCATTCCCTCCGACATAGAAGATCACGGCACCCTTCCCGCTGCCTACAACTGGCAGATTTGTGATTAGGTCGGTAACCGCCGCCGAGAAATGCACAGCTTGCGAACGACTGCTTGCAACCAGATTTTGACTTGCCGGTGGAATCGTTAAATTAGTTCGATCCCCCGTTACGGGCGGAGGATTCCCGCTGTAGGAGTTCACTGCAATCTTAGCCGAAATCGCGGAATTCATTCCCGAGGTGACGGTTATGGTCCGATTGTCCGGGAGAGAGTCAACCAGGTTGGCCGGGGCCGTTATAGTCACCGTGACGGTGGCGCTGGCGCCTGAAGCCAAGGTTAACGAAGACTGGCTCAAGGCGGCGGTCCAGCCAGGCAGACCCCCCGAAGCGGAAATCCCATAGGTATCAACAACGGCGAAGGCACCGCTATTGGTGATTGTCAGGGTATAAGTCAGAGTTTGCGGGCTCTGCTGATTCAGAAGGGCTTGCTGCGCGGTGGACGGAGCAGAAGATACGCTGACTCCTAAACTACCCAAGTCGGAGATTGCCATCAAGCTGAACGCAGTAAAGAGTTCATTGCTGCTCCACGACCCATCCAGGCTTTGTTGAGCCAAGATGAAATTCACCGCGTCCCTAATCTCAACGTGGTCGCGCATCTTGGCTCCCACCATGTTCAAACCGGTGACGACAACGCCAGTGGAAAAGGGATTCGCGAGATTGCTCTGGTTATAGGCAAAGTCCGCCCAACCGGATCCGCTTACGCGGGTTGCAAATAGCTGAGTTACCAGGTTTTGAACTACTGTGCTGTTTACAACAGTTTTTCCTCCGGCAGCCAGGCCCATAAGGGCGTAGCCTGCTTCGAAGTTGTAGCCAATCCCGTTCAGCACGCCGCAGGTAGAACCGGCTCCTGCCGAGGTCTGCAGCTGAATGGCATGCCGGTCGGCATAGCCCTCGAGCCACTTGGTGGCATCGCTCAACGCATTCTGCAGGGCAAGCCTGTCTACCGCGGAAAGACTGGGATCATCCTTCAAGCTCGCGTTGATTCCGTACATAACTTTGGCGGTTTGAGAGATAGAGCTGTAGACAACCGGAAAGTCTGTGTAAGCGCAATCGGTCCAATAGCGGACGTTTTGGGCTGCGTTAACCTTGCCGTCATTGGGGAATGTTAGTGACGCGTAGTCTTGCGCACTCGCTATGTTCGCCAACCAAAGAGCGGCTGCAGTCAAGTTATAAATACGGGAAGTGTCTCCGCTAAAATTGGTATAAGAACCCAAGCCGAATATTTCGTGCGCGGTCTGGGCGGTTCGTGTTCCGCTTTGGGCGTCGTAGGACCATTGACCATTCAGCTGTTGGTCCTGCACAATTCGATCGGCAAGCCAGCCAGTCCCGTTTGTGTGATCGAGTGGAACCGAATACCCGTTGTGAACGGCATTCGAAAGCGCGTATAAAGAGATGCCGCTGCGATGGCACGCAGTGCAGTTCTGTGCGCGGATCCAGTTGACTGTATCCGGGAGCAGGAAGTTGATTCCGCGTTGAGTGGAATCTGAAATCTGCTGGGGCGTTTGCGCCCGAGCTGAAGGCGCTATCAATAAGCAGCTCAGTGAAAATAGAGTTGCGGCGGACTTGCGGCCTATGGCCGACACTTTTCCCATGCGTAAAGGGAGTCGCGGCAACTCGGGATTGTTCTCATGCTAATCGTTGAAAATAGAGAGATAATTCGAGTTTTCCGTGAATGTCCCTAGCTGAATAAAGAAGAGGCCTTAAGGTTCGGACTTTACTGGATGAGTGCGGAGGTAAGAGTACCCCACAGGGCCTAGCGAGAGATACTGGATTCTATTCCACGTTGTATACTTCGTGGTGATCTTGCAGGCAGTGAAGAGATCGCTGGCTGCTGTGCTAACACGGCAGCTGTGAAGAGGATTAGAGTGGCAAAAAGCTGATAACGCTTGACGCAAGAGAAAGAGGAAGCTTGTGGAAACATAGTAGGTGTCCTGCTCTAGATCTGTCCGGTCTAAGTAAGGCAAAAACTTACTTGACAATCAAGCGCACTCAGGCATACTTGAAGCACGGAACAGGAACCAAAGACGCTTCAAGAGGCCGTTATCTACTTCAACGATAAGAACAACTGCCGTGAATATCTTGTAGCGCGTCGTTGGCCGAATGGCGTGGAATGCCCAATTTGCGGAAGTAAACAGGTTGCGTTCCTTGAAAAATACAGCCGCTGGCAATGCAGCAATTCTCACGACCGCCGTCAGTTCACGTCCAAGACTGGAACTGTTTTTGAGGATTCTCCACTAGGCTTAGACAAATGGCTGATGGCCATGTGGCTTGTGGTGAACTGCAAAAACGGGATTAGCTCCTATGAGGTTCATCGGGCAATCGGTATCACCCAGAAATCGGCTTGGTTCATGGACCATCGGATTCGCCTTGCGCTTCACGGGGGATCGGAAGAAGGTCTTCTTCGCGGCGAAGTGGAGGCCGACGAAACTTTCATCGGCGGGAAAGCTAGAACCATGCACCTCGACAAGCGGGAGCGGAGAATTACTGGGCTGGCGGGAAAGATAAACCCGCCGTTATGGGCATCCTTGAGCGCGGCGGGAAGATTCGCACCAGCATCATCAGTGACCGCAAGAAGCAAACCATCCAGTCTGAAGTCAAGAAGCACGTTGAAGCAGGTTCCGCGCTCTACACCGATGCGCTTCTATCGTATGAAGGACTGGCAGGGGAATACGCTCATCAAGTGGTAGACCATGCTCCGTTCAGCAGAGAGTATCCCACACCAAAAAAGCGCTGAGCAAAATTCTCACTGTTCGCGAGCAGTTCTGCCGATGAATTGCGCATACATGACTTAGCCGTTATGGCCTCAATCGTGTTTGCCTGGGTTAAGGACGCGAATAACTCGTGGCTGGTCAGACTCGGTTTACACAACAAACACTACAATGAGGTGTGCCGTCAGCGTAGGCTATGCCAGAGTTTATCGGATCCGCTGCAGGCGAGGTGAGGAGAATGAATGTTGCCATTTAAAAAGATCCTGTTTCCTATTGACTATTCAGAGCCGTGCCGCGCAGTCGTCCCCTACGTGCAGGACATGATCAGGCACTTCTCGGCGAGCCTTACTCTGGTTCACGCCAGCGGACTGGGATTGGAAGCGCTGCAATACGGCGAACTCACGATTGTCGATCCCGCATGGGAGGCGGAGTTGCGCGCTATTGAAGAAAAACGAATAAGGGATTTCGCCGCGGAAATGTTCCCAGGCGAGCATGTGGAGTCCTTTGCGGAACGAGGCGACGTAGCGACTTTGATCCACGAGGTGGTTCAACATCAAGGAGCTGACCTGGTGATGCTGCCCACCCACGGACTCGGTCCCGTGCGGCGGTTCCTGCTCGGGTCAGTAGCCGCTAAGTTGCTACACGATCTCACTACGGTGGTTTGGACCGGGGTTAACTCCACGATAGCGGAGCATCACGCGGCAATTCCTTACAAGTCGATCGTGTGCGCCCTTGACCATACTGACGAAGCTGAGGCAATTCTCAGAGCGGCGGCCGCATTTGCGGAGAGTTATTCGGCGCGACTATCGCTGTTCCATGTTGTGGAAACGCCTCCTCCGGCGTGGGACGTCGATTTTATGCCCTATAAAAAAGCCCTTATGGATTCGGCCGACCACTGGCTGTGGGAGCTGAAGCGGACACTGGGCCTGGATGTGCCGCATGCCGTGATCGATTCATCCGTCGCTGATGGCGTCCGCCAAGCCGCGATTCAGAACCACGCGGATCTAGTCATCGTCGGTAGAGGGCACTCCCAAGGCGCGTTCGGAAAAATGTGGTCGAAGCTCTATCCCATCGTTCGGGAATCTCCGTGCCCGGTTCTCAGTATTTGATTTAGAACCTGAGGCTCTGTCGAACAAGCAGGTTTCCGCAGAGGCCAATCTGATCCTGCACATCTGCCTCGCTCTTGAACGAACCCCCGTGCGCTATTGGTGGGCCAGTAGGTGGCTAGCCTGCTGACAGTCATAAACTCAGCCCCAGTGAGGTGAAAACGCTGGTGAAAAGCGCAAGTACACCGGAAGATGCCTCAGCAGCGGCAACAAAGATGGCGGCCGATCACACGGCGATGGCTGAATCGATGAGCGACGCAGCGCCCTAGGCGCTGAGTTCATGCCGCTGGACCGGAAGCCTCAGGACCAGCCTCACAGCACCATTCTATAAAATCGGGCGTGCTCGCACCGGAACGTTGTTCTCAGAACAGCGTCTGTACCTCTATGCGACACGCTCTTCTTCTGCTCCTCTTGGTGGCCACCTCTAGTGCCCAGAATCCGTCTTCACCCGCCGGCAAATGGGTTTCGAATCTGAAATTCTTCGAAGAGAACAATTACGATCGCATGGATCTGACTCTGAGCGGAACCAAGCTCACGGGAAAACTCGGCGACGACGCTTTCGAAGGTGTCTTTGAGAACGGGCGCGTCGAAGGGACCGTGAAGCCAAACCCGCGCACGACCATCCAATTGCGAGGCCGCGTCGATGGCGATCGCATCGACGGAACCGGCACAATTGTCGAGAGCAAGCTGGAATTGAAATGGGAAGCACGCCGGGAACTGCCCAAGAGCAGCGCGTTTCCCAAGACCCACACCTTCGAGCCCACCCAGTTCCATCACTTCTTCTCGGGAGCGATTGAGCCGGCCCTCCGCATAAATCCGGGCGACAGCGTAAAGACTTGGTCCGTGGACGCAGGCGGGACGGATCCAAAGGGGGTGCGTCGCACTTCGGGAGGCAACCCGCTGACTGGACCGTTCTATATCGAGGGTGCTTTGCCAGGCGATACGCTGGTGGTCCATTTCACTCGCATTCGGTTGAATCGCGACACCGCGATTAGCAGCCCGTTGATTGTGAGCAACGCGCTCGATTCGGATTACGTCGAAAAGCGGAAACCAGTTGAGGGCTACAACTCGGATTGGAAACTGGATCGCGAAGCGGGCTTCGCTTCCCTGCAAAAGCCGACAGACAAGCTGAAGAATTATCGCGTGCCGGTCGCCCCCATGCTCGGCTGCGTCGGCGTGGCTCCTCCGGGCAGGGTGCAGTACCGTTCCGGGCATTTGGGCAGCTTTGGCGGCAACATGGATTACAACCAGTTGCGCGAAGGCGTCAGTGTGTACTTGCCCGTGTACGTGCCCGGAGCTCTGCTTTTCGTGGGTGACGGTCATGCGCTGCAAGGTGCGGGAGAGTTGACCGGCAATGCGCTCGAGACCTCCATGGACATCGAGTTTACGGTGAATCTGGAGTCGGGCGGCTCTCCGCCAGATCCACGGATGGAGAACGCCGACTACTTGATGGCCAGCGGAATCGAAGGCAGTCTGGATAACGCCTTCAAGGCAGCCACCACCAATTTGGTGCGTTGGCTGGAGAAGAAGTATGGGCTCAATGCCGCTGAGGTGTCGTCGGTGCTGGGCACGTCGATCGTATATGACGTGGCCGAGGTCGTGGATGGACAACTCCACGTCGTCGCCAAGGTTCCCAAGACGGTTCTCACGGGGTTGAAGCCAGTGAAGTGAATGGGGCTATCGGAAGCCCGCAGTTTTCACGGAAAGTTCCCGCATTTCCGGTGCGTACTTCTTCACCGTGTCCCGAATCTTCGCCGCGTTCCCAAGCACCACGAACGTCAGGTCTTTGCTGCCGTAATGTTTTTTCGCGACCGCGTTTGCTTGCTCCAGGCTGATCGCATCGATGCGCGAGAACAGGTCGTCCACCTCGCCTCGATTTAGGCCGAAGAGTTCGATGTCGCCAAGCATCGCGGCCGTCTGATCACTGGTTTCCAGGTGCTGGGGAGGATACGTCCCCTTTACATAGGCCTTCGCCGAGGCAAGCTGTTCGGCTGTGATGCCTTTGGCGACCAACCGGTCCAAAACCTCGAGTGCAAGGTCCATAGCTTTTTCCGTCGTCTCAGTGCGCGTGTAGGTGCTGACAGTAATCCCGCCGGCTGCATGGTTCTGGTCGACGATAGACCCGGCCCCGTAAGTTAACCCGGTGTTCACGCGCAATTCGTCGTTCAGCATGGATGTGAAGCGCCCGCCAAACAGTGTGTTGATGAGCAGCAGCGCAGTCCGGTCGGGGTCAGTACGTCGAACGCCGGGCTGTCCGATTTCGAAATAGGTTTGCGTGGCGTCGGGCTTATCGATGAGCAACAGGCGGCGGCCGGAAGGCACCGGGACATCGCTGCTCCAACGATATTCGTTGCCTGCTGGAGCGGATCCGAAGGCTGACGCGATCGCAGGCTTCGCGAGTGCTGCATCGAAATCCCCGCTGACCACAACAATCAGATTCTTGCCTGTGTACTGGCGACTCTGATATGCGGCGACATCGGCTCGCGCGAGCCGCCCGAGCGTGAGATCGTCCGCCACGCGTCCATATGGGTGGGCAGCACCATAGAAGAAAGCTCGGAAATACAACCTGATCGCTGCCCCGGGGTTGTCTTTGGCGGAGCGAATCGCATCGATACTGCGGGCCAGCGTCTTCTGAAACTCCGGTTCCGGAAATGTTGGATGCAGCACCGCATCAGCTGTCAAGGCCAAACCGCGATCGAAGTCCTTCCTCAAGAACTCACTGGCGATCGTGGTTTGGGATTCATGCTCCATCGCGTTGAATGTTCCTCCCAACGAATCCAGTTCGCTCGAGAATTGATCCGCCGTACGCGCTGCCGTGCCGCGACGCAGCAGTTGAGCTGTCAGTTGACCCACACCCGCTTTGCCTTCGGGCTCCGATTCGTAACCGCCTTTCACCACCACTCGAAAACCAACCAAGGGCACTCCAGGACGCGGGACCAGATACACAACCGTCCCATTCGATAGTTGCTCTCGCGTGTATTTCGGCAGGCGGACGTCCGGCCAAGCTGGGAGCGTAAGAACGCACATCAGGAGCAGGGACTTGGTCACTTGGCCTCCAGTGGAAGCAAGGTCCCCACCGTGCGATTATCGGCCATGAAGTACTTCTTCGCCACGCTTTGAACTTGGTCGGCACTCACGTTTTCGATCTCCTGTTCCAGGGTGAAGAGTTTGCGGTAATCGCCCTGAAACACTTCAAAGGTGCCCAGAAGATTGGCGCGGCCCGCGATGGTCTTCCTCTGACGAAAATTCGCCGCCAGCAACTGATTTTTCGCTTTCCGCAGTTCCTCGGCGGAAACTGGGGCGGCCTGCGCCTTGGCGATTTCTTCAAAGAGAGCGGTCTCCGTGCGCGCCGGATCCACACCGCTCCGAGGTTGAACTGTGAACACAAATAGACCCGGATCGAGCGATTGCTGCTGGTTGCCGTTCACATTAATAGCCAGCTGTTCCGAATCCACCATGCGCTTGTAAAGCCGACAACTCTGGCCCTGGGTCATGATCGTGTCGAATACTTGCAGCGCGGCGTTCTCCGGACTCTTCGCGTCGGGTATATGGTAAGCGAACATCTGCAATGGAAGCTGCGCCTGCTTTCGTACCAGGACTCGTCGCTCGCCTTTCTGCTCCGGCTCTTTCGTGCGGACAGCAGCGGGCGGATCTTGCCGTGGAATTGACTCCAGATATTTGCGCGCTAACAACATGACCTGGGCATCCGTGGTGTCGCCAACCACAACCAGCGTGCAATTATTTGGAGCATAGCCAGTCTTGAAGTGCGCCTTCAGGTCGTCCATGCTCCACGCTTCAATGTCCGAGGGCCAGCCCAACACGGGCCAGTGGTAAGGATGAGCGATGAACGCCGCAGCTTCCAACTGTTCGTAGAGCGTGCCGAAGTTGCTGTTATCCACCGAGGTGCGGCGCTCCGAATACACCACGCCCCGCTCGCTGTCGATCATCTTGGGGTCGAAGGCCAGATCGCGCATTCGGTCGGACTCCATGTCGAACATCAGTTCGAGCGCTGTGGCGGGAAACCAGTCGGTATACACGGTGACATCGCGCGACGTGTAAGCGTTGTTGTTCCCGCCCGCCTTCTCCATCGTGTTGTCGAACTGTTTGGGGCCGTACTTCTTAGCGCCGTTAAACATCATGTGTTCGAAAAAGTGGGAGATGCCCGTGATCCCCGGGCGCTCATTGCGAGACCCGATGCGGTAGAAGAAATACATCGCAACATTGGGGATGTTGTGATCTTCTTGCACCAGCACTTTCAGGCCATTATCCAGCATGTGCGTCTTCACGTCATCCATCTGCGCGACGCCAGACTGAGGCATCAGCGCAGCTGCTAGGAACACAATCTGGACGGCTCTCATGCTCATTCAGTCTCCCATCGAAAACGCCACACCGCGATTGTCCCAAAGATTAGCGCGAAAGCCACTAATGCGGCAACGGGCAGAACCGCTTCATGCCACCCCAAACCGCGCCAAGTCATGCCGTCCAAACCGTCCATGGCCCAGCGAGCCGGCACCAACTTAGTCGCACTCTGCAGCCATCCTGGAAAGAGAAAACTCGGAATCCAGGCCCCGCTCAGCATCACCATCAAGAGCGTCGCCAATATCGACAAACCACGGGCGGCCTGCGGCGTTTTGCCCAAGGCTGCGATCAGCAAGCCATAAGCTGAGGTCATCAACCCGAATCCGGCGCAAACGGCGATGAACCCTGGCAAGCTGCCTTCTATCTTCACGCCAAATACGATTCGCGCGAAGGCGAATACCACCGCCAGGATTAACATTGCGATCAGGGTGGCACTCACCGCTCGACTGCTCAGCAGCGTCCACTTGGACAGGGGCGCAGAAGCGAATCGCTTCCACAATCCGCGCTGGCGATCGAGCAGCATTCCGATGCCGACGTCGATTCCCATGAACAATATGAACTGGATCGCCATGCCTCCGAACGAGTGAGCGTAGGGGTTGTACTCAGTCCCTTGACGGGACGTGAGTTTCTCTTCGGACAACTCGAAAGGCACGCTCAATCCAGCGTCGCGTCTGTTTGTCTGGTTTGACTGCGTGCTTTGGTTGTACCTCGAAAGTGCCTGGAGAAATCCTTTGAGGGGGGCGCTTTCTTGGGCTGGTACGGATTCGAGTTGCTTCAGTGAATCGTCGACGGTCGCTCTCCCCAGATCGCCCGAGAATGCTTCTTTGGACACCGCTTCCATCACATAACCAGTCAACATCCCCTCGATCATGCTCGATTCCATCTGATGCGAAGGATCGAGATACACCTGCACCTTGGGACGTTCGCGCCCGCTGAACATTGCCTGCGTCGCGAGTTTCCCAAAATTTGGAGGGATCACTATGGCAACGGGAGCCTTGCCTTTGCGCACTAACTGCTTGGCATCCTCGAGCGTCGAGTTCTGGACAGCCAAGGTCTTATTTGCAGTAAGTTTGGAGAGGATTGCTTTCGAGACTGCTCCCGCCTCCTGGTCCACAACGAGCACGGTCACTCGCCCTGGATCGCTCGAACGGGACGCGCCTCCGAACACATAACCGAAAAAGCTGCCAATTAGGATGGGTGCCACAAAGGACATAATCACTGCCCGACGATCTTGAAAAAATATCCGGATGTCCTTCCGAACCAGTGCTAGAAAGGCGGTCATGAGTCTCGCAAGCTCCTTCCTGTCAGTGTAAGAAACACGGTTTCGAGGTTTGGTGCTTCACTGGACACGTGATCGAATGGGTGGCCCCCCGTGGCCAGCCAAGCAAGCACGCCGGGAGCACCGTCTGAAAGGTCTTTGAGCCAGACCGAGAGGCGGTTCCCGATTAGCTCGGCTGACTGGACGCCAGGCACCGCCTTGAGCGCGCTTGGATCACTCAGTTTTGAACCGTCAACCAAATCGATCAGAAGTTTGTTGGTGGCAGGGAGCCGCCGATAGAGCCCGGCCAGAGTGTCGTTAGCCACCACGCGGCCGTGATCGACAATCACGATGCGGTCGCATAGGCGCTCGGCCTCTTCCATGTAATGAGTGGTGTAGACCAGAGTCTTGCCTCGCGATTTTAGCGTTTCCAAATTGTCGAAAATGGCGTTCCTGCTTTGCGGATCGACGCCGACAGTCGGTTCATCTAGCAACAATACGCTGGGGTCGTGCAATAGCGCGGCGGCTAGATTCAGTCGACGCTTCATGCCTCCGCTGAAGGTTGCCACTTTGTCTTTTGCGCGATCCCTGAGCCCTACCAGCTCAAGTGCTGCATCAATGGCCTTGCTCGCTTTAGCCCCACTGATGTCGTAGAGAGCTGCAAATAATTCGAGATTCGCCAGGGCTGGCAATTCGTCGTACAACGCGAGGTCCTGCGGGACAAGCCCGATCTTTCGTTTGACGGGATTAGTGTCGCCTGTAACGGGCTTACCGTCGATCAGGACTTGTCCGGCATCTGGTGCCAGTAGCCCGGCGATCATCGACACTGTCGTCGTCTTGCCTGCCCCGTTAGGACCCAAGAGGCCAATGGTCTCGCCCTTGTTCACCTCGAAGCTGATGCCATCGACTGCTACCAGCTTGCCGTAGGCTTTTTTGAGTCCTTGTGCTTGCAGCATCGTCGAACTATCAGCGTACTATTTTAGGCGAGCTGTTGCGCGAACTTTTGCCTGATTCAACAATTACGGGTCACTTAAGTCTTGCGGCAAGTTGTGGGGCAGCTTGGTAAGCTGCGCGCCGATTGGCAATCGGCGCTGCTTCGGTTGTGAGGCAAACTCGACGAGCGGGTTACCAACCCGCTGCAGGTTAACAACCTGCCCTACCTTGTTGTAAACCTACACATCGTCGCGTGCATCCAACGGCTCGTCTGATGAGCGGCTTCGTTCGATTGCCCGAGCCAGCCCTGCTATGTGAAAATTCGAGAACCAATGCTTCCTCGTTTAGCCACACTCGCTCTCATCCCAACCACTCTCCTTGCCCAAGACTGGCCTGTCAACGGCGGACCCGATAATATCCGCTACACCCCCCTATCCCAAATCACCCCTGAAAACGTCAACCGCCTTCAAGTCGC
>JANXQZ010001156.1 GCA_025353235.1 Bryobacterales bacterium | reverse complement strand
CTGCCGAGGAGATGCTGAAAGATAGCGGCGCAACGGGCCGCGCCTTGTCCGCCACGCTGCTCGCGCAGAAGTGCGATTCGCGCAACATTCAACTTCTTCAATAGACGGGCCTTACTGCGGCAGCCGCGAGAGCCTAATAATCGCGGCCGCCGCCATGAACTTCAGAGCATCGTTCCCGGCCGACAAATACGGCTCGATCCGCACGATGTCTTCGGCCGTTCCGCATTGCCCCAGGGACTTTGCAACCACGGCTCTCACCGTATTGTTCTTCTCTTCCTTCAGCGTCCATTGAAGAAGTTGAATGTTGCGCGAATCGCACTTCTGCGCGAGCAGCGTGGCGGACAAGGCGCGGCCCGTTGCACCGCTATCTTTCAGCATCTCCTCGGCAGCGATGACTCCGATTGAGAAAGGACCCAGCAGCGCCCCGCTCGCCTCGTTTATGCCCATTTTGGCCAACCCTTTCTTATCGCGCAGTTTCGCTTTGGCATCGCGCATGCCCCCTTCCACGAAACCCAAAGTCGCCTTCTGCTGCCTGGTCATCACGTCCTGCAGCACCGTTTCGCCGCTGTGATCGCCCATCTCCCAAAGCGCGCGAGCGGCCGTGAATTGGACCTCGCCGGAAGGATCGTCGAGCGCCGCTATTAAGGCCGGAATCGATGACGTGGATTTCATCTGGCCAAGCACCGCCGCGCCCACCTGGCGCACAATTGGATCGTCATCCCGCAACCCGTGCTCCACCAGTTTAACCGCCTCGGGCATAAGGCCCAGCGAACCGATGGCCGTAACCGCCTGCTTGCGCCGGTCGGGATTTTTATCGTCAATTCCTTGTCTGAGGATGTCCCAGGCGGTAGACTCCGGCTGAGCGAGCGCCAGATTGCCTGAAAGCATCAGAAGTAGGCAGATGCATCTTTTCACGTTCATCGCGACCCCACAGCCCTTTATAGCAAC
Source organism: Bryobacterales bacterium (assembly GCA_025353235.1). Lineage (GTDB taxonomy): Bacteria > Acidobacteriota > Terriglobia > Bryobacterales > Bryobacteraceae > JANXQZ01. The sequence continues at coordinate 2,534 of JANXQZ010001156.1, read as the reverse complement.
TCGGACGAACCGTCGTATAATTCGGTCGAGTGCTTCTTGAGCTGGTAGTGGAGAATTATGCGGTCGTGGAACGGGTCCGCGTTCGCTTTGGATGCGGCTTGAACCTGCTGACAGGCGAGACGGGCAGCGGCAAATCCATCGTAGTGGATGCACTCGGCTTGCTGTTCGGAGGACGGGCATCCGCCGAGATGGTCCGGTCAGACACGCAGAGAGCGCGTATTTCTGGAATCTTCGAAATTCCGCACAACGAAGCCACCACCGCAATTCTCGACTCGGCGGGAATCGAGCCTGAGGATGGTGAGTTGCTGATCCAGCGGGAAATTCTGAGCAGCGGCAAATCGCGCGCATTTGCCGGAAGTCGCCCGGTGACCGCCGCGCTGCTGCGCGAACTGTCGCCCTATCTGGGAGATATCCACGGGCAGCACGATCAGCAGATGCTGTTCTCGCCGGACAGTCAGCTTCACATGCTGGACGACTTCGCCGGGGTGGCCGAGCCGCTGCGGAAGACGGCTGAGTTGTTTCAACGTTGGCAGGCTTGTGCGCGCGAGATCGAAAGCCTGGATAAGTCCGAGCAGGAAAAACTGCGAATGCTCGACCTGTGGAGCTTTCAGCGCAAGGAGATCGAGTCCGCTGGGCTGAAGACCGGAGCCGACTCCGAACTTGAGCGCGAACGCGCGGTTCTGAAGAATGTGTCGAAACTTCAGGAAAGCGCCAACGCCGCGTACGCCGCCCTCTACGATGCATCCGATAGCGCGTCGACGCAGATCCGCCTCGCGCTCAAAAGGCTGGATGAGTTGTGCCGCATTGATCCCACGCTGAAAGGAGTGCTGGAATCGCTAAAACCGGTCGAGATCGTGATCGACGAAGCTGCGGAAACTCTGCGCCATTATCTGGAGAGATTGGAGGCGGATCCGAAGCGTCTGGAAGACGTGGAAACCGGCCTGGAATCAATCGACCGGCTCAAGCGCAAGTACGGCAGCAGCGTGGATGACGTGCTCGCTTTTCTGGCGAACGTAACGGCGCAGATGGAAGCTGTCGAGCATGCTGGCGAAAGGCGGGCCATGCTGGATCGAGAGCTTCACACGCTGACAGAAGAGTATCGACTCGCCGCCGCCGAACTGACCAGTCAGCGGACCCTTGCGGCGAAGAGACTCGCCTCGCAAGTGGAGACCGAACTCGCGTCGCTGGCCCTGGCGAACACGGTGTTTCAAGTCCAAATGCTTCCGGCGAACTGGTCTGGACAGGGTGCGGATAAGATCGCTTTCCTGATTTCGTCAAATGTAGGTGAAGAACCGAAGCCACTTGAGAAAGTCGCTTCCGGCGGCGAACTCTCGCGCCTTGCGCTCGCTCTGAAAACTTGCATCGGACAGGCGGGTAGCCCGAAAGGTGCAGGCAAAATTCAACGCACGCTGGTGTTCGATGAAGTAGACACAGGCATTGGCGGCGGAGTGGCTGAATCGGTGGGACGACGTCTGAAGCAACTATCAGCCGAGAGCCAAGTTCTCTGTGTAACACACTTGGCGCAGATCGCCGGATTCGCGGACCATCATTATTATGTCGAGAAACGGGAAGTGAAGGGACGTACTGTTGCCGAGATCGAGGAATTGAAGGACGAACCCCGAACGCGCGAGATCGGGCGCATGCTTTCCGGCCAGCGCCTGACTCCTGAGGCGCTCAAACACGCTGAGCAGCTCATCAAGAGTCTGAGCTCTTAGCTGCTGAAGCAGTGGGGCAGGCAATCTTGCCTGCCAGGATTGGCTGCCCCACAAAACAGCATAGCTGAGATGTTGGGATCTCGTAATGTGACACTAGCGCTGCCAGGTTTGGGACCGGCCCAGCAGCGAAATACCGACGAACCCCCGCAGGACCATCTTAGTCCCGCTATCGGTAATCTTGAACTTCCCTCGGTAGATCGAGCCTGTGTCCGGATCCAGAACTTCACCGCCTCCATATTCGGCGCCCACCCTCTTCATGCCCCGCATGATCACAAGTCCGATCACCGGCCGGTTCTTTAGCTCACCGGGACAAAGGTCGCAGATGTCGGCCGCTTCCTTGGGGTCCACGGCCGAATTGACCTTGGCGAAAAATTCGCCTTTCTCTTCGTATACGAGAACCGTCCCCCGAACCTTTCCGGTCTTGTCGTTCATGGTTCTCCAGACCCCTGCGGGCGAAAGATCCGCCGCAAATACGGGCATGCAAGTCGCGCCAACCGCGCAGGCTACCAAGAAACGAGTAATACTTAGCCCCAAATAGTAACTCCACTTCCACAAGGATGTACTATTTAACTATACTGGCTTAATCGCCCCAATGATAGACAACCACGAGCCCATCAACGGGACCTTTGCGTCCTCGCGTGAGCTATTCAAACGATTTTTCACCAGCGGCAGGAAGTGCACCTTCCACAAGAGCAGCTTTGTAGACGCAAGGGCTCGCCGCATTTTCGAAATGATGGGGCGGGCTTGCGAGGCAGACGTCTACCCGTACCAAATCGCTCTGGAAGGCCGGTCGGGCCCCTGGGTCCGCGCCGAAGGCCG
>JANXQZ010001144.1 GCA_025353235.1 Bryobacterales bacterium | reverse complement strand
CCCGGAACCCGACGATGCGGTCCCCCGCCTTCCAGTCAATCCCGAGCGCAATGGTGGCAACTCCTTCCGACGTGTTCTTCACCAGCGCGATTTCCGAGGACTGAGCACCGATCAGTCGAGCCGCCGCAACCCGAACTCCGTCATACACATCCAACCATTGTTCGTAGTGGTATGAGCCATTGAGCAATACGTCATCTGCGAGATTCTTCATCGCGTTCGCAGCCCTCCGCGAAAGAGGGCCCACCGCTGAGTGATTCAGGTAAACGTAACGCTCAGTGACGGGAAACTGATCTCGGTACTGAAGCCAGACTGGCTGCTGCTCCGAAATTAAAGCGCCGTCCGGACTGATTTTTGCGAAACTCATCTCCTCGACTATACGTTATATAGCTGAACGTTTATACTGATAGCAGGGCTGGACTGTCCCCGCCCAGGAGCTGTTGAATGAAGCGACTCTTCCCCGCCTGTTTCGGTTTGCTGTTGGGCATCGCGCTCCTGACGCCGACCCCAAGCTTCGCGACTGACAAAAAGAAAGACCCTGAAGAAATTGGAAGCCGCGATGTCGGCAAGGGCGTCAACTGGTACTCGATCGAAAAGGAGATCGGCCTTGGCAAGGGATTGGCCCAGGAAGTGGAGCGCCAAGCCAAGATCATTGACGACCCCGTGATCGCAGAGTACGTAAACCGAATTGGCCAGAACCTGGTGCGAAACTCCGATGCCAAGGTTCCGTTCACCATCAAGGTGATCGACAGCGAAGATGTAAACGCCTTCGCGCTGCCGGGCGGATTCTTTTTCGTCAACTCCGGGCTGATCCTAAAGGCCGATAGCGAAGCTGAGCTTGCCGGCGTGATGTCTCATGAGATTGCCCATGTGGCCGCACGTCATGGCACCAGACAGGCCACCCGCGGACAGATTGCCAACTTGGCAACCATCCCACTAATTTTTATGGGCGGATGGGCCGGGTACGGAATTCGTCAAGCTGCCAGCGTCCTTATCCCGGTTGGCTTCCTAACGTTCTCTCGCGCATTTGAGTCCGAAGCCGATATGCTGGGGTTGGAATACATGTACAAAGCGGGTTACGACCCGACCGCTTTTGTGGACTTTTTCGAGAAGATTCAGTCGCTCGAAAAGAAGAAGCCTGGGACGATGGCCAAGGTATTCTCTACGCATCCGCTGACCGACGATCGCATCCGCAACGCTCAGAAAAATATTCAGGAGTTGCTGAAGGCTAAGCCGGAATATGTGGTTACCACGTCAGAGTTTAATGATGTGAAGGGCCGCTTGATGGCGATGCACAACCATCGCAAGATCGACGATAAGGATTTGAATCGTCCCAAGCTGCGCCGGACGCCAGGCTCTGGTACTGGTCCGATTGACGCTGATGAGGATGGCAAGAAGCCTAAGTCAGATGAAGACGAACGTCCAACCCTGAAGCGCCGCCCGTCCGATCAGTAGGTTTTGAAATCCTCCGCAAACACAACAGCCCACGGCGTCATAATCGCCGTGGGCTTTTTCGTGCTACTGAACGATCCGCCGTTCGTTCTCGATGCGGCTCAATCGATTATCCATGTCGGTCAGCTTTAAGAGCACCTCCGAATGATTCCTTTCCATCAAAAGATGTAACTCGGCGTGGCTCTTTTCTATTTTCGCTCCCAACAAATCTTTAACGTCATTTATCCTCGTGCCTAAGAGCTCTTTAGTATCATTCATCCGCGTGCCCAGCAGCTCTCTCACGTCATGCAGACGATTGTTGTTTAAGAACACTCCGATGAACACGGCGAGGAACGAGGTTGCGAGAGCGATCGCAATCGTAAGGATTTGAACATCGGTCATCGATTCCAGTATATGCGTTCGCTTACATCACCGGGCCGATCCGCCACGGAACAAACTCTTTATGCCCCAGCCGTTCGGCGCAAGTCCTCTCGCCTGATGCCACCCTCAGCACCATATCGAATATCTCCTGCGCGACCTGCATAACCGTTGATTCACCATCGGCGATTAGCCCGGCATTAATATCCATGTTGTCCTTCATTCGCCGATACGTCGCGCTGTTGCTCGCGATCTTAATCACCGGAATCGTAGGAAAGCCAATCGCACTGCCGCGGCCCGTGGTGAACGCAATCAGATTGCATCCTCCAGCGGCAAGTCCAGTGAGCGACGCCGGATCGTAACCCGGAGTATTCATAAAGACGAATCCAGGAGAATCGATCCGTTCGGCATAGTCGACTACATCCATCAAAGGCGAAGCACCGGCCTTCGTTGCAGCGCCGAGCGACTTTTCAAGAATATTCGTGAGTCCGCCTTCCTTGTTCCCAGGCGACGGATTATCGTCGAAACTCCCCCCAAACTGATTCAAATAATCCTTGTACTTGCGGATCATCGCCAACAATTTCTCGCCCACCTGCCGGTTGCGGGCGCG
>JANXQZ010001141.1 GCA_025353235.1 Bryobacterales bacterium | reverse complement strand
GGGCCTTCTACCTTTTCCCGAAGGTGGAAGGTGCGGAAGACTCCTTCGATTTTTGCATGCGCGTGCTGAAGGAGACCAAGGTTGGACTCGCTCCGGGCGTCGCATTCGGAGCGGGCGGCGAAGGATCCATCCGCATCTGTTATGCTGCCGAAAGGCCCATCCTGGAAGAGGCCATGGGCCGATTGTCTTCCTTTCTGCTCAGCCGGCCTGCTTCGTCGCGATCGGACCAATGATCGGCAAAACCAGCTTACCCCCCTGGTAAGCCTTTACCGCCATCAAGACGAGTCCGACGACGTAGGCGAGTTCCACCAGGCTGAACATCAAGTTCCACAGGGTCCAGGGCATAATCGACTCCAGAATGCCCCAAATGATCGCCAATCCGATCCGCACTACAATCAGCGCACACAGCAACAATAAGGACTGCCAAGCGTGGAAGCGTATGGTCCGATCGCGCCGGTAGGGGTCGAGCAGAAGGAAAATCAGACCCACGATCGGGATGTAGCAGAGCGCTCCGGCGAGGTTATTGTCGATTCCCAATCCTGGGGACGAACTGGGCGGCACGTACGGTCCAGTGCCCGGACTCGACGCGCCAGGAGTCGCCGCCGCCCCGCATTTCGCGCAAAATTGCCCTTCTACGGGCGAGCCACAATTAGAACAATAGTGCATCGTTTAACCCCTTATCCGATCCCTTCCGCGAATGCCAGCCGCATAATTCCAATGAGACTGGCAAGCATGCAAAGCGTGGTTCCAGCCACAGCGCTGCGCGTTCCCCCTTGCCGCCGGCTCAAGATCGCCACGATCCCTAAGACCGCGCCAGCGACGGCAAATGGGATATTCACCCAATGCCAGCTCCTAAAATACGGAACGAACCCAATCGCCATCCCAAGGAAGGCAAGAATGCCCCACGCGAAAGCCAGGACGCTCAACATGGCCGCGAGCGCTCCGATTGAAGAAACAGCACCAGGCCAGCTTCGTTGAGCAGAAATGCGGCATACAACGGAATAGCGCCCCGGTTCGCCTGATCCGCTTCCCGCAACCGGCCATGGCTGATCGCGAAGAAAGCCGTAGTCATCCCGCAGAAGGCGCACTCTCGGTGATAGCGCGCTTTCCACTCGCACGCCGGGACCAGAGACGCCGCCCGCGCGGGCGTAACCATCCAGGGGGCGATCAAAACGCACAGGAGGATGAGGCCGAGCATTGCCCACACGGTGGAAAGAGCAGCTCGCAATTCCACCGTCAATGGGAATAAGGAAGACAGCGCGAGTCCAACTAACAGCGCGAGAACTGCCGGGGCACCCCGGTTATAAGCCAACGCTCCCGTTACGTTTCCGTGCAGCAGGCACGAGAGGGCGCGCGTCATCCCACAACCATAACACTCATGACCCGAAATGCTCTTGATCAGACATAGACTAGGCAGACTTTCGATGATCCGGGTGGGAATGATCGCCAGAACGCCCACGGCCAGCGCGGCTAGGTATGCGATGATCCGCCGCGGGGTCATTCGCCCAGAGGGTTTCCCTGTCCGTCGGTTGCGAGCGACCCGGTCAGGATCATTACTCCATCGATAATCCCCCAGATGGCGGCCGCCAGCAAGATGAGTCCGCAAGTGAAGGGTGAGAGGAAAAGGCCAATCAAGCCAACCGCGAGTTGGGCAATGGCGATGTTCTGATAGCCGAGATAGAAACGATGAATCCCCAGCCATCCCAGAAAAATACCCAGCAGACCAGCCGTAAGCTTGGATTTGGCCAGCGGAGCGGCATACGGAGCGTACCCCGATGTGGGGGGCGCCTGATAGGGCGGAGGCTGAGGGTTAGGCTGCTGAAAGGGCGGGGGCTGGTTCGGCGGAGGGGTTGTCGGTTCGCTTGCACCCGTGGAAACGCTGGGCTGGCTGGCCGCGAGGGGAGTGCCGCAGTTCATGCAGAACTTCGTCCCAGGCTCGTTTGAAGTACCGCAATTTGTGCAGAACATCTCTCTTCCTCCGGTCATTACTGTACTGGAACCCTCCTCCCTTATGCAAGCGGCAGGCGAGCGTATTCTAAAAGAAGCTCATGAGACTGAACCTCCCCCTGTTTGTCCTGCTCGCCGGCACTCTGGCATTCGCCGCCTCAAACCCAGCGCCGTACCATCTGATCAAGAAGATTCCGCTGGCCGGGGAAGGGAACTGGGACTACCTCGCTATCGACGTGGCCGCCCGCCGCCTTTATGTCTCGCACGGGTCGCAAGTGGAGGTGATCGACATCGACAAAGATGAACCGGTTGGGAAGATTGCGGGCATGAACGGCGTGCACGGCATCGCGATCGCACCCAAGCTCAACCGAGGCTTCATCACCAGCGGCAATACTTCCACCGTGAAGATGTTCGATCTGAAAACTCTCGAGTCGCTAGCCGACATCCCGGCTGGCAACGGACCGGACGGAGTCTTGTTTGAACCGACCACCCAGCGTGTCTTCGCTTTTAATCACCGAGGAGGCACTCTGACGGTGATTGACGCGAAAGAGGGCAAGGCCGTTGAGAATATCGAATTGGGCGGACAACCCGAGTTCCCGGTGACCGACGGAAAGGGCACGATCTGGGTGAATAACGAGGACAAGAGCATGCTGCTGAAGATCGACCCGAAAGCCATGAAGATTACGGAGCGCTGGCCGGTGGCTCCTTGCGAAGCGCCCGCCAGCATGGACCTGGACCGCAAAACGCGCCGCCTGTTCATCGGGTGCAATAACGAGAAGATGGCCGTAGCCGACGCCGATTCCGGCAAGATTATCACCACGCTCCCCATAGGGCCGCATGTGGATGCCACCGCGTTCGACCCTGCCTCCAAGTTGATTTTCAATGCCAATCGAGGTTCGGTGACAATCATTCACCAGGACTCAGCCGACACGTACAGCGTAGTGCAAACGCTGGAAACCGCCGCCAGGGCAAACACCTTGGCCCTCGATTTAAAAAGTCATAAGCTCTACTTGTCGTCCGCCGATTTTGAAACTTTGACGGCCGCCTCGGCAGATGCAAAGCCGAAGCAGAAGATGCTGCTGAACACTTTTGCCGTGTACGTTTACGGAAGGTAGCGGCCGGCCCTCGCCATTACGGGAGGCGGTTCGGTCCAGTCTATTGGTACCGCGCACTTAGGCCGAAAAGCTCAGATTCATCTTAGATTTGTTGCTCCTTCCGTACTATTGTTTTTTTGTCTCTCTGTACTATGGCTTATTGACCCGCCGTCGAAGGAGAATAGTCGGTGATGAAGCCATGTTCGGAGTCGCGGGTCTTCTTGGGAATGGCAGCCATCTTGGCCAGCCCCGCCATTCGCCAAGTTTTCAGCATGATCGAGCGGGTAGCGCAGACCAACGCGACCGTGCTGATTCAGGGAGAAAGCGGCTCGGGAAAAGAGCTGATCGCGCGGGCGGTGCATCATTACTCGCTGCGCTGTTCCAAACCTTGGGTGGACGTTAGCTGCGCGGCGCTCCCGGAGCACCTCGTGGAAAGCGAACTCTTCGGATACGAGCGGGGAGCCTTTAGCGGTGCGGAGTCGCCCAAACCCGGACTCTTCGAATTAGCAAACTCGGGAACGCTGTTTCTGGACGAGGTCGGCGAACTCGAGCCGCGCATGCAGGTGAAGCTGTTGCGGGTTCTGGATGGCACGCCCTATTACCGGCTGGGAGGCGTGCGGAAAGTCTCCGTGGATGTGCGGATTGTGGCCGCCACGAATCAGGATCTGGAAGGCATGGTGGAGCAGGGCAGATTTCGAGGCGACCTCTATCACCGCCTGGGCCAAATCTGTGTTCGGGTTCCGCCTTTGCGGGAGCGCACGGAAGACATCCTGCCGCTTGCGGAATACTTCCTTCGTCAATACAGGCCTAATGGAAGTTTTTCGAGCGACGCAGGGGAGCTGCTGTGCAGGCACGCTTGGCCGGGGAATATTCGCGAGCTTCGCAACGTGGTGACAAAGGCCGCTGTCCTTGCGATGGAAGACAGAATTCTCTGTTCGGATCTCGGTTCCGAACTGACGCTCCGCAGGCAAGGTTTCCGGCAGCCCATCTCCATCGGGCATTCCGAGGGCGCAAACCTGGACGGGATGGAGCGAGTGACCATCATGAAAGTGCTGGCGCAGACGAACGGCCATCAGCAGCGTGCTGCGGAGCTGCTGGGAATTTCACGCAGAACACTCAGCCGAAAGTTGAAAATATATGAACTGCAGCCACCGGCAGACCGAAGCTATGCTTCCTGACTATTCCGAACAGCGGAACGAACACCGCTTCCGTGCGGAAGGCCAAGTCTTGTTCTCCTTCGACGATCCCTTGCGCCATGAGGTGACTGGCTGGTTGAGGGATCAAAGCAGCAGCGGATTTCGGGTGACCCACGAGTATCCCGCGCTGGCATCCGGACAAGTGGTGAAGTTCCAGCACCTGCTGGCGAGCGGGGAGGCGAAGGTGGTCTGGAACCGGATTGTGGGAGCGGTCACTGAGAGCGGATTCATTATCCTGCGCTTGCAGCAGCCCACCTCATCCGAGGGCCTGTCACGAAATACCTAGGCGTTCGCTAGGCCTTTCGAGTTTCCCCACCGCGCCTTTCGCTGCGAAACCTCACCATATGGCGCGACCATGCGGTCGGGACCGAATGCCTCCCGTTCGACACCTTCGCGTAAACTTGCCGGCGCTGGCCCAGAATCCGCAGCCGGTCACTCAAAGGCAGGCGATCTATCACCCTAAAAACGGCAGTTCGTCTGCCGTTCGCTGTAGGGCAGGTTGTCAACCTGCGGCCGATTGGCAATCGGCCCGCCATCTTTGCCCAGAAATCGTGATGAAAGCTCGAAAATGTGTGCGTGCCGATGCCAATATCTAAACTGCGGCGCACATCACCCGGCGTGTTTATAGCTGGTTGCAGCCACAGGTGTTCGCAGGGTCAACTGCCGCCTTTAGGATCACGACACGAAGCTCCGGAACCGCATCGGCCAACCCCAGGCGTATACCGCGAAACAATCGGTTCTTCTGGAACCGATCAAGGTGCTTGCGGAACTCCAGAGTGGGCAACCTGCCGTGCGGGCGAGCCGGTCAGCCTGCGAAAGCCGTCGGGCAACACGGTGCGAAACAGAAGAGCGATCGCAGAAGTGAACATGAGTATCAATCACGAGCGAGCGCGAAGCGTCTAAGCGATCGCCTATCCCCGCGACGACTCCAGCCAGAATGGTCCGGCGGGTCACCTTACCTGCCTGCCGCCTTGTGAGTCGGAGCAGCCGCGTCCGTCAGAACCGTCCCAATCTGGTCCAGAGTCATCGACGGCATGAACTTGTGATCCTGATAGAGCGCGATCAAGGCCTGCTGGTCCACCGCGCCGACAGCGCGAATGTTGTGGTCGCCATTGCCAGCCACCCAAGCAGCGTCCCAGACACCGGCCAGCGCGGCGCATCCGTCAGCGATCACCTTAACCGTCGAGCCGCCGAACGCACTCCAAAGAGCGTCGGCGATGCCCGACTTGCTCCCACCCGTAGCCGCCTTAGCCTTGTTGAACTCGTTCACGATCGAGGGCGGCTGAATCAGATCGAAAGTGCTCTGCATAAGATCCACCACCGCCACCCCTGCATCGTGCCCGGTCGCGATCGCTCGCGGCTTCTTGGCCGCCGCCAAGCCAGCATCCACACCTTGGAAGATCTCCACCGTATGTCGATTCACCATGTCATCTTCGTAGGCCGCGTGCACTCCAGTCGCACGGGGATTGCCGTCCGCGCCCAAGTCGCCCGGATCGCCATTGAACATGTAAGAGATGTGCAAAGGCTGGCACGCGTCACCCACGTAATGCGAGACGATCCCGGCGGCGCAAACAAAGCTGTTCACGTCGCCTTGCTTCACGAACTCGACCATGCTTTGATAGAACTGCCAAACGCGGAAGGGAAGCAATCCACGACTGCTGTCTTTCACATTGGTGTAATATTTCTGCCACACCGGTACGGAGACATTCTCGGGCTTGCCTTTGCAAAGCTCGAGCAGAGTGCCCTCGCTGCTGGGGTGATCCATATCGGCGAAATGGTTTGGATGCTCGGGGCCGCCTCGATTCCCATGCCCGATTTTCCAGACCAAGTCGGGAACGTCGGCCAGAGGCACGAAAGGCTTGGTGCTCAGGCCTTGCAGTTCTTTGATGCGGATGTGGTCTGCGTCAAAGGTGATGTTCTGGAGGTTGGCCTTCATCAGCGCCTTGAGGTTAGTATTCGCGATTGCATCGGTGGCTTTGTTGGCGATGGCGTAGTGGCCCACCGATCCCCAATAGTCGACGTTGCCGATGTTCCAGTCCCGAACCAGATCCACCTCGAGCAAATTGCACACGTTGCTAAGCCCCGTAGCTAGAGCGAACGGAAGGCGAGTTTTCTTATTCTTCTCGACAAAGACATGGCCGCCCCACTGCAACGCGAGCGGCATCAAGCCCGCTTCGGCATCTCCCGTATCGAGCAGCCACAGAGTTCCCGAGTCGCCCGGACGGGTAGCCAGTTCCTTGCCGTTTTGCGGTCCGATCAAGAAATCGGCCACGTAATCGAAGCCGCCCACGGATTTATAGCGGTAGAACATGCCGAAGATCTGTCCCGCCATTTGCCCGGAGGCGCAACCATACGCTCGGACTGGACAGCCGATCAGCCGCAGAGATATGGTGTGGATGTTTACGTCGGCCATGTGCCCGATCTCGCCGATGCCGTAGACTTGGGCCGTCCAGAGGCTTTGGTCATCAATCTCAATCAGGCCGATGTCAAGATTCAGGAATACGTCCTTGCCCGGCCAGCCATCGTAAACTTCGGAGAATCGACGCCGGGTGATTTGCAGTTCTGCGCCCGCGCTCACACCGATGCGCTCCCGCTTTCCATTGAGCAGCGAATAGACCACCTCGCCGGGTCCGCCGCTAACGTGCCGGTTCGTGAGCGCGTAGGATTTATGCCCATCCGTCACCATGCAGCCGATGGAGGCGATGTGCTCCTGATCTTGAACCTCGGCGATCACCGGATAGCCGCCGCCTACCAGGTTGGACGGAAAGTTAAGACTGCGGGCAGTCTCGGTGAGAGGAACCGGGTCGGATTCATCGCGAGGCGCTTCCACGACGCAGATTGGCACGGTGCGGCCGTCCGGCATGTAGATCGCTCTCGGGACGAAGTCATCGGCCTGCAGCTTGCGGTCGGCGCCGAAGGTGGCGGCGTCCGCCCAGCTATCCACGAAGACCATCACGCAAGGCCACGAGATATCTTTGACCTGTGAATTGGCAAGCGTGCGCGGAGCGTTGTCGGGCACTCCCGCATTTCGGATCAGATAACGTCCAACCGCCGTTCCGACCACGTTTTGCTTGCGCATGAGGTGGACGTGGAAGAGATCCCTCGCTTCCAGCAGATCGATGAGGGAGAGCATGTTGAAGTCTTTGCTCAGACTGGTTTGTGTACCCATGTGGAGGCTCCTTAATTGAATCTAACGAAGATGTGGCTGCAACTTCCATTTCGTTTCATAATGAAGCATGTCTGTCCGGCAATTGTTGCGAATTTTTGTTTGTCTTGGCCTTATCGCGGCGTTATGGCTGCGAGTTCTGAGCGGACGGCACTGGTCGGGCACATGGCTGTTCGGCGTACTCGGCTTAACAGTAGGGTTGTTGCTAGCGGTTGCAATGGAGTTGACGGGGCGACGGAGGAAGCGACCGCGAGACGAAGTCCCCAAGCGTCCTCTGGGATTGGACATATGAACCGGAGGAATTTCCTGGCACTGGCGACGGCAGTCCTCCCGCTTCGCAAGACGCGCAAAGTGGAGACTGTGTTCAAGTCGCCGGGGCCTCAGCCGAACGGACTGCAGGCGACTGCGGAAGGCCTATGGATCATGGACCAAGGCGCAGGCAACAAGGCCTATCTGGTGAGCTATTCCGACGGAACGGTTCTGCGTCAGTTCGAAACCGAGACGGACAAGTCGAGCGGCATTACTTACGATGGGGGCTCGCTCTGGATTGGATCGACCTATAGCCGCGAGATCGTCCGAGTGGATGCGACGACCGGTAAAACGATGGAGCGCCGCTTCACGCCCGGCGCCGGGGTGATATACCAGATGACGGGCGACGCTCCAGCGCGGTCCAGCCCTCTGGCGGCAGGTCGACCCAAAACCCCGGGCGCGTTGCCAGGCAGCAAGGCAGCAGGAACCGGGGCTCACGGGCAAGAGTGGCGCGATGGCAAACTGTGGTTTGCGGTGCCGCCTGCACGGGAAGTTTACTGCGTGGATCCGAAGACCTGGGTGGTGCAGGCAAAGTTTCCGACAGCGGGAAATCGTCCGCACGGGATTGGCTGGGAAGGGCGATATCTCTGGGTGACGGATTCCAATCTTAATGCCTTTTTCAAGCACGATCCGAAGACGGGCGAGATGGTGGAGCGGATTCAGTTGGCGGATTCGGACCCGTTACCGCATGGCATGACAATCTGGCAGGGTCATCTGTGGTACTGCGACGATGTGGGAGTCGTGTGCCGCCTCAAGCTCTAAATCGGGCCGGATTTGCAGTAAGAGAAAGTAGCCTGACGAGACCGGAGCAGCGTCAAACCCTGCCCTATACAACCCAAGTAGAATGGCCGCCTACACAGAGTTTTACTTGAAGTAGAATTCCACCTCGGTAAAACTGCGGGTGTGGCCGCGTTCACGGCGGCGGCACTCCTGTCAAGATGCAGCCGCACAAGCCGCCAAGGTGGGTTTCCAAG
>JANXQZ010001120.1 GCA_025353235.1 Bryobacterales bacterium | reverse complement strand
GAAATGGCCGATGCGATTCCTTACCCGGCGACAAGCATCGAGAAGGATTTCGAATGGTCGCCCGCGCACCCAGTGGTGGATGCGTATCGCGCTTACAAGCCGATGCCCTATAACGCCTCTACGCGAGACATGGCTGCAGTGCTGTATGCGGTCCGTCCTCAGGAAAGCTACTTCAAGCTTTCGGCAACTGGAGCAATTCGTGTTCTGGACGATGGCCGGACTCAGTTTACGCCTTCGGCGGATGGGAGGCATCGCTATCTGATTTCGGATCCGGAGCAGCGGGCGAGAATTCTTAAGGTGTATACGGAGGTAGCCAGTGCTAAGCCGGTTCCACGTCAGCCTTTCCGTCGGCCGAAGGCGGATGTGAAGCCCGAGGATAAACCTGAGATTAAGCCGGAAGTTAAGCTACAGCCTTGAGCACTCTTAGCGCGCACGTCACCACCTGGGCTCAGTTCATCGAGTTGCCTGAGGACGATGAGCAGACTGGCTTGCGCTACGAGTTGCATGACGGAGAAGTGGTGCTTGTGCCGCCAGCCAAGCCAAACCATATTTTTCTTCAGAGAAGGATAACCGTGTGGCTGGATAACGCCTCGAAAGGGGTCGGTGGTGCCATGGCCGAGTTCCCCTATCGACCAGCCCCGGACCTGCAGTATTGGCGTGCTGACGTCGCCTATCTGCCTGATGAAGATTGGCAGGTCCTGCGGACCGATGAGTACGTCATCTACTCGCCTCCGCTGATTGTGGAAGTGCTCTCGGCTTCGAACTCTCCCTCTAAAATCGATCGGCAGCGCAGAGTAGCGTTCTCCGGCGGAACGCGTGAATTCTGGGTAGTCGAACCTCGCGCCAAAACAATCGAAGTGTCGGTCCTGGGAAGATCTTCGCGCGTGTATCCTCTTACCGAAGTGGCACCGTATTGCTGATCTGCCCTCCAGTCGATACGACTACAGCCGAACCGACAACCGCGCCAATCGGCAGTGTTGCATCTATTTGGTACAAGCCAGGAAATCCAGGTGCCGCCCCGCTATACACCACCTGGGCAACTAGTCCGCCCACCGACACCTGTGGAACCATCGTGCTCTGTTGCCCGAATCCGGTCCCGTATATCTCGACAAACGCACCTCGCTGAATTGCCGCGAACAAGCCCGGCTGAAGCGCTACCACGGGCACGACGACTGATACGAACAAGCCTGCCGCATTCCGAACATTCAAGATCGCGCTCGGACCCGGCACATCCGAGGGCACAAGGAAATTGACTTGCCCGTTGTCCGAGTACGAGACCGATGCCGCCGTCCCGTTCACATCTACAGACGCTCCCGTGAGGTTCGTCCCAAAGATCGTCGCGAACGAGTTTGGAGAGATGCCTGAGACAAAGGAGGCCGCGTTCACCACCCCGAGATTCGCCACAGTGGGTACGCTGAGCGCAGCAATTGTCTGCGATGGACCCCCTGCAACCATAGCGGTGAGTTCGTTCAGCGGACCTGTCCCGGGAGTCCAGACGATGCTGGCCAGCCCAAATTGATCGGTAACTACATCCGCATTGGCCATGCCTCCGCCCTTGAGCGACACGCTGAGGTGTACACCCGAATAAGGCAGATCGTTCACATCGGTCAGCTTCAAGACTAGGGGCGCGCTCAACGGTTGACCCGCCGTAGCCGCCTGATTCGCACCCGACACCACCGTCAGCTTCAGCAAACTCGCAGCATCGGCGATTTGAATATTAGCGAGCGCCGATTCGTAGCTTGCATCGGACGGCTCGGCAGTTAGCACATCGACACCGGCGCGTACTCCGCTGATGGTGAATTTGATACTATTGGCCCCTGCCGGGATCACGACCGAGGCCGGCAACGTGATCAGACCCAGATCCGAATGCAGTCCGATGGTCAATGGCGCGGCGACCGGGTTGTCCAGCGTGATGGAAGCGCTTGCTGCC
>JANXQZ010001117.1 GCA_025353235.1 Bryobacterales bacterium | reverse complement strand
GACGACCCGGAACCTGGGCTCGACGAGTTGAAGCAGGTGTGGCCCGCGCTTCTGACGCGCTTTCGTGAGGTGGTGTCGGGATGGCCGGAGGAATTGCTTACCGCCGAGCTGACTTATAGGAATCTGAGGGGCGAGATGCATTCGTTTGCCCGCTGGAAGGTCCTGCTGCATGTGGTGAATCATGGGACGCTGCACCGGGGTCAGGTGACGGCGATGATTCGGCAGATGGGTCATCAGCCCCCAGCCACTGATTTGATTTATTTTTATTTGAAAGCTTGAACGATTGCCGTATCCGCTCAATTGCAAGAGTGTGGTGCGCCCGGTGAGATTCGAACTTACGGCCTTTTGCTCCGGAGGCAACATCTAACGTAGAATCAACAGGTTAGCTCTGGGCACACCCATTGCCAAAGCGCTACTAATTGTTGTTAGTTCTCAAGGACTTCCCGGAATCCGGCGATGGGACGTGAGCAACGGTTAGTAATGCTTCTATGCACAGGGTGGGCACAAAATCGGGCACAGTCGTGAGCAAGAAGAACTGGGCGCAAAACGCCACCAACCTGAAATTGTAAACTAACCTTAGCCGCCTAGCTCGACGGGGCGAAAGCTGGGAACCCTACCCAGGGGCGGCTACACAACCTTGAGGGATCGCTGAGGGCGCGATGACAACCGACCCACAAGCTGGTGAAGAGTACCAAATTGCCTTGGCGCTTGAGCAGCGGCGCGCTGAATTCCAAAGAGCGGTTGAAGAGGCCATCAGGCTATTTGAATCGGATCCAGACTTTCCGCGCGTTCAGGTACGTATGCGCGAGCGAATGGAGGAAGCCACGCGGGAAGCTCCGTCCGAGGCGCGCGGGTTTGGAAGCGGGGAGCGGTTGCGGTTCGTCTTGCGCTTATTTGACATCCGCGCGGAGGCTTTTGGGGAACTGCTTTCAGACATACGAAGGCAGAATGCGTTCATGCTTCTTCTTGAAAGTTTGAAGCGCTGCGCGTGGCAGGAATTTACGGGATTCCCAATCGAGGTTGCGCGACCCGCGAGTGCCGAAGCTGAGGCAAATCTGTACACAATCCATGAAAAAGTTCAGGAATGGACAAAACTAGGCTACAAGCGCTTAGATTCGCATCGCAATACGCAGGTTCAGCCTGAAACGCAAGTCGGTCCGGGTGACTCCGCTTCCGTCCAGGCAGCAAGAGTAAACGCCCCGAAAGACGACAGAACAGATCGGCGCAAGGCGGTGGACGCCTACATCGAAGAAGTACTAAGAGGCACGGGGAAGCGGATTACAAGAACCGCTATTTGGACAGCCACCGGCGATAAGAAGCGCACGGAGTTTGAGCGGTGGGAGTCGTACTGGTATGAGAAGTGCCATAGAAAGCCAAACTCGGCAGCGAACCGGCGCTTCACCGCTTTTCTTGCCGAGAGACCTCATTTGAAATAATTTTCCAAGCGCTTTCAGGCATTTCCATGCATTTTCAGGCGTTGCACCACGCTATGCATGGTGATCGATCCTTATGTTGGGAAGGCAAGACAGCCACCCAAGAGAGAGGATCACATGGCAACGTTTAACAACACCCTTGAGACACTGCTAAACGAACGTGACGTGGCGCGGATCACTGGCCTGTCCGTGGCGTCGGTCCGGCGATGGCGGCTCTACCGGCAAGGGCCAAAATATATCAAGTTCGGCGCGGCGGTCCGGTACCGGGCGGCGGATGTGGCGGCATTCATCGAATCGCGTCCGTCTGGCGGTGGGCAACGTGCGGAGGCAGGATGACCTCGGCAGGTGAAGTGGGCGTTCTGGAACCCGTGTCACCTCGCGAGGAGATTTTGCGAGCTTGCCGCCTCCTCATGCGACCCGGCGATGTGCATGAAGTCCGCATTCCCAAGGCCGGGAGGCGCGGCACCATCGCAGGGTACTTCGATGACGTTGAAAAACTTGCGGGCGAAGTATTAGCCGTTGACGGGACCGTGCGGGGAATTTATCTAACCTTGAACCCATGTAACCCGGCGTTATTGGCACGGGCGGCGAACCGGCTTAAAGATCGTGTCGAAATCACTACCAGCGATCACGACATATTACGGCGTCGCTGGCTGTTGCTCGACTTCGATCCCATACGACCGGCGGGCATCTCATCGACGAACCGAGAGCACGGAAGGGCGATCACCGGTGCTTGCGCAGCGTGGGACCACTTGCGCGGTGCTGGCTTCCCCGATCCGGTTGTCGCGGATAGCGGAAATGGTGCGCACTTACTCTATCTCATCGATCTGCCGAATGATCGCGAGTCCACTGACCGGATCAAGCGCGCACTGGCGGGCGCG
>JANXQZ010001107.1 GCA_025353235.1 Bryobacterales bacterium | reverse complement strand
GTGCCGGAGCCGCTGAAGGTCGCGCGTCTGGAGCTGGACGGGCACTTGAAATCCGCCCAGGGCAAGGTGAAGCCGGCCATGAAGAAGTTGGAAGAAGCGGCGCAGGCGGAATTGCATATGGCCTATTCAGAGCCGCCGTATTACCCGCGCCCTGTGCTCGAAGCCCTGGGACAATTGGCGCTCCAGAATGCCAAGGCGAGTATTGCGGAGTCGGCTTTCCGGCGTGCGCTGGAGCAATATCCCGGGAGTTTCCGCGCCCAATCGGGACTAAGGTCTGTTGATGCAACGGCGGGAAACTAGTTCGCTTACTGTCCCAAAAACAACCGATAAGCCGGGTTGAAAGTTTCGTCCCAATGCGGATACCCTAGCTGTTGCAAAAACGAACCGAACTCCGCCTCATCTTCCGACGGCACCTGAATCCCGGCCAGCACGCGCCCGTAATCCGCACCATGATTGCGGTAGTGGAATAGCGAAATGTTCCAGTTCCGGCTCATGTGATCCAGAAACGTCATCAAGGCCCCAGGCCGCTCCGGAAACTCGAAACGAAGCAAGCGCTCATTCTCCACATCCGGAGCGCGCCCGCCCACCAAGTGACGGATATGCAATTTGGCTGCTTCGTCGCCGCTTAAATCCAGCACCCGAATCCCCTCCGACTCGAGATTCCCCAGCACCGCCGCTGCTTCCTCGTTGCCGAATACCTGGACGCCCACGAATACATGCGCCTGCTTGGGATCGGCGTAGCGATAGTTAAACTCCGTAATCTGGCGCGGACCCAGCACCTTGCAAAATGCCTTGAAACTGCCTACTTGCTCTGGAATCGTGGCCGCAAAAACCGCCTCTCTCTGTTCTCCTAATTCCGCACGTTCCGCAACAAAACGAAGCCGGTCGAAATTCATGTTGGCACCGGACGCAAGAGCGACCAGCGCTTGGCCTTGCACGCCCTCGCGGGCGACGTATTTTTTCATGCCAGCCACGGATAACGCGCCTGCGGGTTCCAGAATAGAGCGGGTGTCCTCGAACACATCCTTAATAGCGGCACAGATTTCGTCGGTGTCCACCAGCACAATCTCGTCCACCAGTTCGCGGCAAAGGCGGAAAGTCTCGGTCCCCACCTGCTTTACCGCCACGCCATCGGCGAACAAACCCACATGCTCCAGTCGCACCCGCCGGCCCGCCCGCAGCGATTGATCCATGGCATTGGAATCGTTCGGCTGCACTCCAATAATTCTCGTTTCCGGCTTCAGGCTCTTGATGTACGCCCCAATTCCGGCAATCAGTCCTCCCCCTCCAATGCACACGAACACGGCATGGATGGGGCGCGGATGCTGCCGCAAGATCTCCATCCCAATCGTTCCCTGCCCCGCGATCACGGCCGGATCGTCATAAGCATGAATGAAGATTGGACCTTGCTCCCCCTCGATTTGCTTGGCTCGCGAGTAGGCTTCGTCATAGGATTCGCCATGCAGAACCACGTTGGCCCCCCGCGCCGATACGGCCGCAACCTTGATGCGCGGCGTGGTGACCGGCATCACGATTGTGGCCCGACAGTTTAGCCGCTGCGCCGCCAACGCGACACCTTGAGCATGGTTTCCGGCCGAAGCCGCCACTACGCCAGCCGCTAGTTCCGCCGCGCTTAGGGCAGCCATTTTGTTATACGCCCCGCGCAGTTTGAATGAAAAAACCGGCTGCAGATC
>JANXQZ010001096.1 GCA_025353235.1 Bryobacterales bacterium | reverse complement strand
TCCGGCGGGTCTGACCCTTTCCCTGGCTGGACCCACGGATGGGGGCTGCAGTCCGGGATCAGTGATCGGGCCAGTGATCGCGGCGGTCAACACTGGTTTGATTTCGGTGGGACCAAGCCAATTAGCCGCGAACGGCTCTTGCTTCTTGCATTTCTCACTACAGGCGAACACTGCTGGCGTACTGGAAAATACCGCTATGGTGGCAGACGCGGTCGGCCTGGCCGGGATCCCGTCAACGGCAACGTTAACGGTGCGCAGCGCCCCAAGCATTGCTAAAGTGTTCAATCCCGCAACCATCACGGCTGGTGCAACCTCCTTGTTAACCTTTACCGTCACGAACCCGAATCCGACTATACCGCTGACGGGCGTCACCTTTACCGATACCTTCCCGGCGTCGCTTGTCCTGACGGCTACCGGCCCGCAGAGCGCGTCCTGCACTGTCGCGGGGTCGACTCTCGGGGGCGTTGCAGCGACAGCGGGTGGCAGCAGCGTGGCTCTTGGAGCCACGACGCTCGGCCCCGGAGGCTCTTGTACCTTTAGCGTCCTGTTCCAAGGAACTGCTGCAGGCGCGCTGACGAACAGGGTGACAGTATCGGACATCGTGGCGGGAACCGGGAACACTGCCGCTGCCGGGGTTCAAGTGAATGCGCTTTTGCCTCCGCTGCTTACGAAAGCTTTCGGAGCCGCTGCCATCGGTTTGAACGGAATCACCCCCTTGACCTTCACGTTTACCAACCCAAATGCCACCGTTGGGCTAACGGGCGTCGGCGTGGTCGATGTGCTTCCTCCAGGCTTGTCGGTAGCAATGCCTACAGGGGCGGTTAGCACCTGCAATGGGCCGATCACTGCGCTAGGCTCATTGATCACCATATTTAACAGTGTGTCTTTGGCTGCGGGTGCAAGTTGCACTGTAACGGTGAACGTCACAGGCACAGTGATTGGGCCAGTGACCAATACGACGCAAGCCGTTCTTTCCGCCAACGCTGGAAACGGCCTCGCCGCTTCGGCGATCCTGTTCATGGGCGACCCCTTTCAGATCCGCTACACGGCGAATCTCCCGTTAGGAGACTCAGTCATAAATTTCACCAACACCGGCCAAAGTTCCACTGCGGTCGAAAACGGAAACCTGTGTGTGAATGTGTTTGCCTTTTCGCCTGATGAGCAATTGGTCTCATGTTGCTCATGTTTGGTGACACCGGACGGCCTCAATTCGATTTCGGCAAACAATGACTTGGCGAGCAATACTTTTACGCCGGGCAGGCCGACCTCCCTGGTAGTCAAGCTAATTGCCACCAGCGCGTCGGCGGTCGCTCCGAGTTGCACCGCATCTACGGCAGGCACTCCCGGGAACCCTCTGGCGAACGGCCTATCGGCGTGGGGCACCACGGTCCATCCGATCTCGACAACCGCCGGCAGCCCTCCCGGTACCCTTGGAATTACCGAAACCCGCTTCGTTTCGGCTCAACTGAGCACTGCAGAATTGACCCGCATGACAACCCTTTGCAGCTTTATCCAGATCTCTGGCAGCGGCTTCGGCATTTGCCGGTCATGTCGTCTGGGGGGCCAAGGCGGATCTATAGAATAGCCGAAGGTCACGTGTAGAACTCACTGAAATTTTCACATGCCTGGTTACCCCGGACGGACTCAACTCGCTTTCTGCAAACAACGACTTGGTGAATAACATGCTGACGCCAGGCAGACCCACTTCCCTGGTAGTGAAGTTGCTTTCGACGAGTGCGGGCCCGGTTGGGTCCAGCTGCAATGCATCCACCGCTGGAACGGTCGCCAATCCTCTTGCTGACGGCCTAGTTGCTTTCGGCACTACGATCCACGCACTGCCCGTGACCGGTCCGATTCCGGCGGGCACCTATGCCCTAACGGAAACCCGCTTCACTTCAGCTCAACTGAGTGCGGCGGAACTGACGCGCATCACAACGCTTTGCGGTTTCATCCAGATTACGGGCAGCGGATTCGGCGTTTGCCGATCCTGCCGTCTGGGCGGCCTCGGCGCTTCTAAATCAGAGTAGCGGAATTTTTCGCTGAACAGGGTGCCTGGATTCATTCAGGCACCCTGTTTCAGCGAACAGCTAGCCATGCTAGAAACAGGCCATCCGGCGCGACATCCTCCCAATACGATATGGGCTTGCTGGACACCTCTCGGCAATGGCGGCCCAGGAGTTTCTCCAATTCCTTGCGATGAAACCATTTCTCCCAAGTCGGTGTCTCCAGCCTTCCCCATTGCTCGGCGTTTTTATCGATGATCACGATGCGCCCGCCAGGCTTGACCACGCGGCAGATCTCGGAGACTGCCGTTTCAATGTCCACCGCGTGCTCTAGCGACTCTGTCGCGTAGGCGCAATCGAAATTTGCCGAGGCAAAGGGCAGTGCGGTCATAGACCCGGAGCACGTTGCGATCCCTTCGGGCACGAACCGGAGCATCGCTTCAGCAAGATCAAACGCCACTATGGCTGCACGCGGATTTTCATCGCTTAAGATGCGAGCGAACCGTCCCTTGCCGCAGCCGACATCCAGCACTCGCTTGCCAGCCAGATCGCCGAAGTAATCGACGATCAATTGGACGTGATAAATGCGCCGGTCGATTGTGGACGGGAAATGTTCTTCGTCCGCAGCGGCTTCCTGAAAATGGTTCCGAATCTCCTTCGTAGGCATCACGCCCGCGTAAGAAAGATAGGAAGACCGATTTTATTGGCGTAGCTTGGGCGATAGCGCTCGGTGTTGTACATGCTTGCAACATCCACCTTGCGCGGGCCTAGCTTCGGATCGGGAATTGCCACCATGGTAAAGCACCCTTGAGAGATGGCGGCCATTAGACCGCTCTTACCTTCCAGCACGCAGTCGAGGGCCATCGTGCCGAACGTGGAAGCAACCAGCTTGTCAACGAAGTCCGGAGCGCCGCTGCGGAGATCGTAAGTGAGATCGCTAACAATGGTCTCGTCCTTAGTCCGCTTCTGAATTTCCTCGCTCAGCGATTCGCCGACGTTCTGTTTATGGCGGTGGCCAAACGCGTCAGGCAGGCCATATTCCTGAGGCACGTAGCCAACCCACTTAGCTCCTTCCGAGAGTACGACCAGGCAATAGTTGCTGGGGTTGTTTTTCTTGTCGGCAATCAGAAGGTCAATGAGTTTGTCAAGGTCGACGTCGTATTCCGGTATGCAGCATCGGATGGAAGTTACGTAAGCGGTGTATAAAGCCGTGTATCCCGCATCGCGGCCGAAGACGCGAAAAATCCCCATGCGCTCATGCGAACCGACCGTGGTGCGCTGCCTGGTGATGGCGTCCGTTGCGCGCGAGATCGCGGTCGAAAAACCAATGCAATACTCAGTGCCTCGAACGTCGTTGTCCATGGTCTTCGGCACCGCTACTACGCTTACGCCTTTCTCGTGCAGCTTTGCGGCGTAGCTTAGCGTATCGTCACCCCCAATGGCGACTATGTAATCAAGTTGCAGGCCTGCAATGTTCTTCAGAACTTGCGGACTGAGATCGTAAACGGTAGTGGTAACCCCGTCTTTGGTGGACTCGGACGATGTGAACGTCTGGCCTTTCAGAAACTCCGGGATCGCTTTCATCTTGGCCGGATTGGTGCGGCTGGTGTGGAGAAACGTGCCGCCGGTGCGGTCGACCGTACGAGTGTTGGCGCGGTCAAGCGGCAGAACATAGCGGGCTCGGCTAGCCGGATCTTCAAGATTGAGATGGGTCAAGCCTTCCCAACCCCGACGAATGCCAACCACTTCACAGTCGTATTCGGAGCCGCGATAGGTCACTTCCTTGATAACAGAGTTGAGACCGGGAACATCGCCGCCGCCGGTCAGGATGCCAATGCGCTTTTTCGCCATGAGTTCCTATTTTACGTCGGCTCAATTCTCGAAGAACGGCTGCCATTTGCTCGGGTGCGGCGGAGGCGTGAAGAAACTGACGAGGACTAAACTGATCACCGACGCTGCCAGAGCCGGATAGACTGCGTCGAGATCGTGGGTCCCAAGATTCCAGAAAATCGTGACGAGGGTGCCGAGCGCAATGGAGCAGATCGCCCCGGCGGTGGTGGTCCGCTTCCAAAAGAAGACGGCCATCACGGACGGGGTCACCGCAGCGCCATAGATGGTGTAGGCGTAGAGTGCCGCTTTCAGCACGGACTCAAACTGGGTGGCTTGTAGCAAAGCGAATAGGCCCAGAACAACTACGATGAGACGCGAGACGATCAGCTTGCGGCGCTGGGATGCGTTTCTGTCGATGAAGCGTTCATATACATCGTGGATGAGATTGGTTGCGGGCGAGAACAGATAATTGTTTGCGGTGGAAATCACCTTCGCGAAAATACCGCCGAGCAAGATGGCGCCTACCAGCTGAGGAAGACCCCGAAATGCGCTCAATGGGATTATTTCTCTGGGCTTGTCGGTGTGGAACTTCGAGCTTCCAATTACGGCCATGGTCACCAGCAGCGTTTCCAGCAGTACTGTGCCAACAATCCATCCGTACACGGCAAAGCGTGCGTCTTTCTCAGACCGCGCAGAGAAGAACTTTTGATACATCCCCTGATTTCCGATCAGCAGGAGCATCGTCGGAATGAGATAGCCGAGCGCTGTCCAGATAGAGATATCTCCGAGAACTTGGAAGTGACTCGGAGGCAGCGCACGCCGCACTTCCACCCAGCCTCCAGCGTTCGATAAGAGCAGCGGAACGGATACGATCACGATGATGGTAACTAGCGATCCGATGATTAGGTCCAGATATGCGATGGAGGCCATGCCGGCGGCGGCTGTAAATACGATCACGAAAGCCGCAATAATGTAGCGCCCGTTGACTGCGGCCAGATCGGGAAAGATGAGGTGCAAAACGTCGCCGCCGCCAATAAATTGGTAGCTGGTGATGATGGTATAGGAAATTACGATGGCTATGGTACCCATGACGCGCGCCGCAGAGTTATAGCGGGTTTCAAGCAGGTCCGGCACGGTGAATTGAGCGAATCGTCTGGCGCGGCCCGCGATGAGTGCGATCACCAGCAGGCCCAGCCATCCGCCAGCAGGTTGCCACAACGCCGCAAACCCGTTTCGGTAGGCGTTCTCTCCTCCTGCGAATAGGCTGCCAGCGCCTATCCAGGAAGACAGCAGTGTGAACACGAGCACCGGCCATGGTAGCTTCCGCCCTGCCACCATGAAATCAGTCTGGTTCTTGACCGAGATAGTCTTGATGATGGTTACGATACAGAGCGTTGCAACTACGATAGATAGAACTATCGCGTAGATCATGAATTTGAGCCTTCGTGGTGGCGCGTAAATTGAATGTGCGTATTCAGGTTGAGAACTCCGGCAACGTCTCTCGTGTCGACCACGCTAAAATCTAACACATCGTCTAGCCAGTCCTGGCTGAGGCCATCCGCATGCTGCGTTGCCACCGTCACGGTATACTCCTGACGACTGAGCAAACAGTCCAGTTGGAATTGCACGTCTAGAATATCGCCCGTTGCGTAGGACCCGAGATCGACGCCCTCGATCCGCGTATTGGTTCCAAAAACGTCCATTCCGATTCGGCTTCGAATCAGTATACCGACAACCGGACTGGCGGCGGCCTGCGAGAAGCGGGCTCGCACGCGTATGGTCATGGATTCTCCGCGTTGGAAAGCTTTCGTGGAGACGTGGTTTGCGTTCAGCATCTGGACCTCGAGGATTCGGCTTGTTCCGTCCCCATGCCTGAAGCTTGTGGTAGCCGCTAGAGCTTCGTCGCTTGGACGATCCGGGGCATTGTTCTCCCTTTCGAGCACGAAGCCCACGTAGCGATTCACTGCGTCTTTGGGCGTGCCGTCCAGAACTACCTTGCCATTGAGCATGAAAATGGCTCTGTCGGAAAGTCGTTTCACCAGGCCCAAATCATGCGAGACGAGCAGAACCGTTACCTGTCGACGGCGCAGTTCCTCAAACTTCTGAATGCAGCGTGCGGCGAATATCGCATCGCCCACCGAGAGGGCCTCATCGACGATCAGCACCTCCGGCTCGACGTGGATTGCAGTGGCGAAGGCAAGCCGCACGTACATGCCGCTCGAGTATTCTTTTACGGGCCGATCGATGAAGGCTCCAATTTCGGCAAACGCTTCGATGTGTGGAAAGGCCGCATCGATTTCTTTGCGCGAGAGCCCTAAAATTTCACCGTTTAGGTAGACGTTTTCACGACCTGTGAACTCAGGATTGAACCCTGCTCCCAATTCCAGCAGCGCGGCGATTCGGCCGGTGCAAAGAACGCGGCCCATGGTGGGCTGAAGAATTCCGCTGATCACCTGCAGCAGCGTACTCTTGCCCGAACCGTTCGGTCCTATAAGCGCCACCACTTCGCCGCGGCGCACTTCGAAATTGATGTCCCTTAGCGCCCAGAACTCAGACACGTCAGCCCGCCCGAAAGGCGACATTTCAAGGAGTCTGTCTACCGGATGGCGGAACAACGAGTAGCGCTTGGAAACGTTTTGTACGGAGATCACGAAGGCCAGTGCCACTATAGCGCGGTGCGGAAATCAGCCCAGACGAAGGCTGCGTCGGCTTCCGCGCGAGAGAGGCAAAGGGTATCCAACCAGGCAGAATTGATCGAGCGCGAACAGCACGACTGAATCAAAGCGATTGGACTCCGCCATCCGAGCCTCTTTCAGCCATGCTGCAATCGGGTCTTCAATCCCGACTAGGTGACTTCGTTTGGAGGAGGGAAAGCCCTTCGCCTCGCCTGCATGGATGGTCTTTTTACTTAAATCCAGATTGCGGTTGAAGGTGTAGGTAAAGCTTTCGGTCTTCAGGCAAGTGAGTTTATCCGAGGTCCAGTCAGAGTCGGGATAATTGATCACTCGATTCAGCGCAGTGTCATTGACATCGGTTGGATAGAGCACCTCAAACCGGCAGGTTGGAAACTTAGCTTGCACGAAAGCGATAATCGCATTGGTGAACTGGCCTATTAGACTCGGCAGGAATGCCGCTTCTTCGGGAACGGTCGCTGGATCCGTGGTGGGCACGATTGTCCTCATGTCGCGCCCGTATTTCGACCGGAATGCATTCAGTGTGTAGTCGTCATAGAAAGGCATTCCCGAGTGGTCGCCATCCGCAAAGTACCACCATTGAACTTCGCCAAACTGAAGATAAGGAGTCAAGCCCGCGTCCGCTTGAGCCTGCGCGAGATCCAAGTAAGCCTGCTTCCAAAAATCCGTGCTTTGGGGTGAGAAATTCGTCTCCAACGCGGGTGTGGTTACAGTTACGGCTTGTTTGCTGGGATAACGCTGAGCAATTCCGGCCGCTAGTGATGGATCCCCGTGTTGAATCTCCATGCTGAACGCGGTGGCGACTGCGCTCTGCCCATAGGATTTCAAAGCGGCGCAGAAAGATCGGGTCCAATCGCGCGCTGCTCGATTGACTCTTGGCATCGCCGCGAGGTCCGTTTGCCAAAGGCCGTCGACGCCTCCAGACAGCGTGGGCCCGGAGACGCTGGTGGTAAAGCTGGCCGTTGATACCGAAACCCCAATCGTGATCGCGTTGCCGTCCAGGCCCATTGACCTTGACGTGATCGTCAATTGGCTGCCAGCGGCTTGCGCCCATATGGCCGTGTACCCGTTATTGATCGCCAGTTCAAAAGCCTTGGCGACAGTGGAGGAGGTATCTCCTATTAGATTCAGATGTGAGATGGCCACCTGCATCGACAATGGCTGTCCCGTTCTTCCGATATATACTTGGACGGTTGAGTTGGCGTCAGGTGTACCGCTGAACGAGATAGACGCTGCGGCATATTGGTGTCCGTTCCGAACCAACTCATAGAACCACAGGGCCCCCGCATAGTGGTTCACCCGACCCTTGAACCCGAGCGAATCGATGATCCAAGCCGTTCGTTCGGGAGCGAGTGCAATGGCATGATCGGTATCCCAGTCGGTGGCCAGAGTTAAGCTAGGCTCGTCGACGTGCGAGGGAATCTGCGTAGCGGGAATGGCCATCTCCAGAAAATCGAAATAGACATAGGTGCCTGTTGCACCCGAATGAGTAATCAGCACGGTGTGATCGCCAGCCCCGAGCTCGCCGAGATGGCTCCGAAACAGAACGTCCTCTCCTGGCAAACTGACATTGAGGCTAACCGGCGCACCGCTATCTACTGACACTCGGATTGTAGCGCCGCCCAACGCCATGCGCGTTCCAAGATAGAGGGAATGAGTTTGAGCCGAACTGTAGCGGCATTGAACCGATGCGCCCGGAACGGTGGTGAAGTGAATAGTTCCCCCCGAGAAATTGCCCTGAGAGGTGGTCCAGGCTCCCGAGTAGTGTGCATCCGCGCTATCGTCGTTTAGGCGACGGCTTCCTGGGCCAGCGACGGAATACTGCCGCCCCGTCCCTGTGACTGACCAGTTACTCACTCCAACTGCAAACTCGCTACGGGCAAAAGTGCCAGGTTGTAGCCCAGCCGCATAGGTCCAGCGCATTTTTCGAATGGATCGCGCCGGAACGGGTCCAAGCACCGGGTCCACTAATGATCCGAACGGCAGTGTAACCCGCCATTTGGTGGGCGAAGTTCCCCCCGAAAACTGTTTCCACGCTGCATCCCAATGCTCTGTCTGACTACCAGACACATATGTGTAGAGGCCGAGCCGATTGCCGTTATCGCCAGTGGTGGACGTGCCTATGGTCCTCCGTCCCGTGCTCGCGCCCCCTACGTAGGACAATTGAATCTTAGTCCCTGTCTGCACTGCAACCATCGTGGGGGAAAAAGCATTCACCCCGTCCACCAAGTTTTGAACGGCAAAGTCGAGAGGATTTGCAGTCGTCTGATAGGAATAGTGCTCATCGAGGAACGCGAATCCCACGACGTCGCCCGGGGTCACGGTGCCGCCCGGTTCGACTTCCGCCGTGGCGGGAGAGTAGGCTCCTTCGATCGCTACGGCACGGTCTTTCAGCGGAATCTTGTAGATCTTCTCTCCGCTGCCGTCGTCCGCCCAGATCCGCAAAGTTGGCCAATCTACAGTGGGAAAAAGATCGGAGTCGAGTGGTATGCAGTTAGAGCGAACTTCTTCGTATGTGAGAGTTAGCCCGCTCATATCGCCATCGGGCAGGTTTCTAAACGACGGATGTTCGAATACATTATCGCGGTTCCACTCGACCACGGCCCAATCGAACTGCTGTCTCCATGTACCTGACAGCGTGAACCCGTTCGCGCTTGTTCCGCTAAGAGCAGCAATCGCGGAAGGATGAAAGAAGTAGCACTGCAAATCGTGGTCGGGACGCAGTTTTTCTAAAGTTTGTGACATAGGGGTTTCTTAGAATCGGATAGTTACTGTAAGATCGCTTCCTGGCAGCGTATCGCCTGTCTGCGACACTGCGACGATATTCAGCCCAATCGTGGACCCGGCAGTGAGCGGACCCAATAAGAATCCGTCCACGACGTTTGAGGTCGTACTCCCAGGCAGAATCGTGAGGGGAGGGCCGTATGGCTGACCGTTCTGGGTAATTTGCAATTGAGCGGGTGACCCGGTCGAAGCTGTTCCAAGCGTCGCGAAGATATCTCTAACGGAGTGAGATGCCTCAACAATCAACGGAGGCGTAGCTTCTGTTTGTATAGCGAGCATGCCCTCCACTTGCATAGAGAGCTGGCCGCCTGACAGGGTCCGAAGCCCTTGATCCACGTTCGCCGTCGATTGTAGTATTTTAGGAAAGCCGTTCCCCTTGCTATTTGTCATGAATAATTCGGCGTATGCGATCCGCACGTCAGGCAGATACAAGGGATACGCATAACTGCCGCTTGCCAAGCTTCCAAAGAATTTCCGCGCGAACGGCAGCACGAAAAGTTTTTTGTCAAGCACGTAAACCGGAGATCCAACGGCATGCGCGCTCGCTACACTCCCTTGAGCAGCGCGTATCACCGTGAGAGGACCCAACCCTGAAGACGCTTGTTGCACGCTCATCACTTCTGCATCTACCTGCACAAGAGCTCCTGCCAGAACGCCCGCTGCTGTCGCGAGAGTAATTAGCGTGCTCACGTTATCCAGAGCAGCCCCAAGCATGACGGAAGTGGGTGTATGCAGCTCATTCCAGTAGCCTATCGTCAAAGTTCCAGCGCTGATTGAGTCGGTGTTTGCATAGCTGCTAAATGAGATACTTTGAATCTCCACGGTGCCTTGGCCGATCGGTGATAAACCGAACACAGGTGGGGAAGGAAACTCCGCGTCGACCACCGTACCACCCCCATCGCCCTTTACACGCCACCGTGTGAGCGGGGACAACTCATAAGCTGCTTCGTCATTCCGCACATTGGCGGAACGCCCGGAGATTTGCAGCGTCGTCCCCGCCCGGTTAGGCACTTCGAACGATATCGGACTCGTAGTCCCCGTCGCGCCAAACTGCCAAGCCGACTCACTCACCGCGAAACCGCTCGTATTATCCGGTTCCACGTCCCAGGCTGTTGCATTAGAGATTGTGGTTGCGCTGTTGCCCATAACAAGGCGTTCCTGGCCACCACCCACCCCCTTCGTAATGCGCACTGTCGCTCCGCTGTATTCGTTGACGAGCATGTTGAGAGTGCTGTTGCCCACCGTCAGGGGCGAATGCTTGTCCACCGGTTCCTCCGGCTGCAATTCAATTCGCCAATAGAAATTCGCATGGTCGAAATTCATATCGGGAGGGGCCACCTGGTTCACCGGCAAACCTGAATCGATGAATGTGGAAACAATCGACAGACTCGTCCCGATCTGCAGCAATTGGGTAGGAGTCGTGCCGCGATAAATATTAAACGTTGCAATCCCTGGAGGGAAACTCAGGCTTGGAAGCGTCACCTGATTGGTCGAAGTCCCGGCTGGGATGGAGGCCTTAACCAGAAACGAGAGCGCGCTCTCTTCTCCCGATGACGTTATCGAAGTAACGCCGTAGTAGAGATTCTGGCCCCCGGTCAGCGACCCGCTCGTTGTGTCTACCTGCGCATTGAGCCCGACAAGAGGAATACCGGATCCGGCAGCCTGCGCCTTCACTGGATTGATAAACTCAGCGGTCAGTTGAACCGACACACTGCCATCCGTGCTCTGAATCGTGGTTTCGGTTATTCCAAACTGCGGCTCGCCCGCGTCATCCAACGCTGTGCCGAGAAGGGGACGCGGCAAGCTGACTCCATAACCAGGCTGGCGCCCCGTTCCCGATCCACCGTTGCCGGATCCCGTGTACCAGGCGTCCACGTGAATTTGGGCGGTAATCGCCGCCGACCGATAGTTGGAAGCTGGTGCGATCCGAATCACACGGAAGGGCTGCCGATCCCATCCTTCTTTCGAGTAGGAGATCGCAATTAGGTCGCCCGGCCGCAGATCAACGGACTTCACACTGGTCTCGAAGTCGATGTATGTATTGCCCTGGACCGACTTGTTCAAGTACAGCGAGGTAACTCGTGTTGCCTGATCGAAGTTTGGAATTCCTAGCGCCGTTACCGATGCCGTGATCTCTTGAGAGCTCTTCAGAGAGTCATCCAGATCCACTAGGGACAGGCTGTCCTGCTGATACTCGTTGAACTCATCTTGAAACTCGACCGTGAAGAAATTAGGTGAATCGGCGGAAGCTCTCGACGACGTCCGGAAGGCCGCCTCCCCGTTGCTCCTGCGCAAGATACCGGAAAAAGCGTTGTCCCCAAATTCGTAAGCCGCCCAACCCCCGTTTAGGGCGTCGGTGCTGTTCGAACCGGCTGGCTTTAAAGGCTGTTGGATGGCCAAGGTGTCTTCGCCCTTGGCCTGCAGCAAGCCCTCGGAATTGAAAATTAAGTAAATTCCCGCCCCCGTCCGAATGCCGCGCACGATGTCCGCTGCGCTCCTACGTCGAGTAAGCAAGAGATTGCATTGGAACCGAGGTATCAGAGTAGAGTTGCCATGCAGGTCCAACGCCGAAACGAGTTGATCGCAGCGAAGCGCCATTTTCGCGAAGCTGGCCGAGTCCACATCTCCCAATGACCATCCGCTGCGACGAAGCACGTCTAGCAAAACCCAGGCCGGATTGTTCGTGAAGGCTATGTCCACCAACGCTCCGGTAGCGTTAAACCTAGGCACTTTCATCCCCTGAATCAGCACTTCCACTTGCGGCAACGAACGTCC
This sequence comes from Bryobacterales bacterium, assembly GCA_025353235.1. Classification (GTDB taxonomy): domain Bacteria; phylum Acidobacteriota; class Terriglobia; order Bryobacterales; family Bryobacteraceae; genus JANXQZ01. The sequence continues at coordinate 2,196 of JANXQZ010001096.1, read as the reverse complement.
ATCGCTGATCCGGTTCGGGACCACTACGGAAAGGCACGCCAAGCTGCCGTAGGGATCGCCCAGAGGTTTGCCGGTTGCATCGGTAAAATCCAGATTGAAGGCTCCGTTCCGTAGTCCCAAAGTGACTACCTTGTACCAACCAGTGGCCGTCATATTTGCGCCGTTGACCGCTTCCGGGATCTCGATCCCGTTCACAATCACCTTGACCACACTTGTCATCTCTCCCGTCCCTAGCAGGACCTCGGTACGAGTCAGATTGCCGTCGTTCCTCGCGAACACGATCGGAGGCAAGTACCAGCCTGTTCCATAGACCAGGGGAATGAAATCGTTATAGCGCGCTTGATTGTCTAGAGTAGTGGAAACATGAGATCCCTTTTCTCCGTAGCTCCGCACGAGGATGGAAGCGGGGACAAATTCAATTCCGCCGAATCGGCGCGTCGGCTTACCGGTGGCATCCTTGTCGAACATTCCACGTTGTTCGCACTGTGTTCGCGTGTAATCGCAGGACGTGAAAGGCTGGCCGCCATTGAGATTTCCGGCACCGTTCGAAATGCCAGCAGAGTAGCCGCACCGGTAAAAGGGCGAAAAGCTGCCTCTCGGCCCGCCATCTACAGCCTCTGCGCGTTGCCCCGGCGTCGTAGGGAATGTCCAAGGACATCTCTTCTGAATCCGCACTTCTGGCAAGAACACCCTGGTCAGCCCCAAGCGATTGGTGAAACTCAGCCTTAGATAGGATTCCGTCGATTCATCGGGAGGATTCGCCGTTCCCCGGAATAGCACCTGCGTATTTGAAGCGGGAACTCCGTTCTGGAAGTCGAAGAATAGAAAGTGTACCGTTAATTGCGCGCCTTTCCAGCCCGTGGTTCGTTCAATTGGAGAGAAGAACGAGTCGGCGTTAGCCAGCGTGAGGGAAACTTTAGATACTCCGTCCGTTGCTTCATCGGATGAGGATCGAAGTTCAAACAGATTGTGCTTCAGCACGCGGGCGGCATAGGTATTCCCGTTCAGGGCAGCCTTGTGTGTGCTCCAGCGCTGCACGTCGCCGTTAGGCAGTGTGCAATCGAATAAGAAGATTGGCGTCTCGGGCGCTTCCAACTCTTTTAGCTGCTCAATCGGTAACATGGTGTCCCTCTCCCTTCTGTTAGTAATTTAACCGGCCACATTGCACAATATCTTCAGCTGACAGGAATACTGGTTCACTCCCGTCGCAATTGACTGAAACGCATCTTCCGCAAAACGAGACTTGGGATACACACCGCTCCGGTCTCGCGTCTTCTTATACCCCCCTGGCGCTGACTGTGCCTCGAGTTGTAGACCGAATACGGAGACGCTGACGCCCGGAGACAGCCGAATGCCGGCCGACAATCCATCCACCTGGGAATTAATCTGAAACGATTGCGAGACACGCGTCCATGCTGGGCTCGTAATCACTTCCGTATGGACTTCCGCGTTCCCGGAAGACCCAAACATTTCAAGCGACGCAGGCTGGTCACTGCGCACGAAGAGACTCAAGCAATATTGATACGATCCAGGAAGTGGCAGCATCTGCATAAATTGCTGCTGAGCTTGGGCTGCGTTCGTCACCCTCGTGCCCGCATTCCCACCAATTGGGTCCTGCAAGCCAGCTCCCAGGGTGAGCAGCGGATCACGCTCCCAAATTGCCTGGGTCAGATCTTCGCTCCAGGCAAGCAAATTGTCGGTGGGATCCAGAAACGTGAAGCTCTGCCAGGAGCCGGACGAAGATTGGAAGAGTTGTTCCAGACTGCCAACTTCAGCCTGGGTGAGGTGCTCGTAATTCAGGCTCCAGCCGGTCTGCGATGCGCCCGAATCGGCCATTCGAATACTGGTGCCATCGGCTAACTGGTTTACGATGGTGCGCCCTGTGCTGCGCCTGGTAATCGGATATTGACAGGCGGACCCGGTCGCTAGCTGTGGAAAGTAAAGCATCACTTGTTCTCTCTTATGACCAACGTTGTCTTGGCACTGACAACGTCCATCAGACTGTCTGCCATCGTGTCGCCTTCGAAGCTGCAACTAGGAAACACCGCTCCATCCTGTGGATCGGCAAAGCTGAAAATGCCAGCAGCTCCGTTCTGTACACGAAAGAACTCTCTCACTCGGTTCAATTCACTCTCGTCGAGTTGATCCAATTGAATGTTCCACCGATGAAGCGGCTGCGCATATTCGCGAAATCTC